>CAZRHM010000211.1:0-1500 GCA_964599845.1 uncultured Candidatus Saccharibacteria bacterium | reverse complement strand
CATACAGAACTAGTATTAATAAATGAATCTGGTGAATATAAAAAAATAGGAGAAACACTTGATGATGCTTGTGGAGAAGCATACGATAAATGCGGGAGACTAATGGGATTGGGTTACCCTGCAGGAGGAATTATTACAAAATTTGCTAAAGAAAATCGAGAAAATATTACTTTAAAATACTATAAAAATAATAAATCGACTTTAATTAGAGGAATAAACAAAAAAACAGGAAATGAATACGAACTACCAATAGCAATGGCTAGCTCAGGTGACTTAAACTTTAGTTTTTCCGGATTAAAAACTGCATTTAGAGAACTAGTTTCACAATATACAGAAGAATTTAGTAAAGAAGATGAAGTAAAAGGGAATATTAAAGGACTAAACAAACAAGAAGTTTTAGATTTATGTGTAATGTTTGAAGCGGCTGCAATTAAACAACTGCAAATTAAATTAGACTTAGCTTTACAAAAGAATAAAGTTAAAAATCTGTTACTTGGAGGTGGGGTAATAGCAAGTCCTAAAATTAGGTTAGAGTTAAAAAAAATATGTAAAAAGTATAATGTTCCAATACACTACCCTACTTCTAAAAAACTAACTACAGATAACGCTGCAATGATAGGAGTTGCTGCAAATTTAAATATTATGGACAATATGTTAAAACAAAACGCAGATTCGTTTAGTAACCTTAACACAGAAGAGATTAAGAATATTTATGTAAACAACTTTGAGCAAATTGATAGAGACCCTAGTCTTGCACTCTAAAAATACTGTATTTCTTATATGTCTGTGCACCACCTTCAATAGAATCAATGGTATTAACAAGAACTAAACTTCTATTGTCTATTAATTGTTGTAATGATTCATTATGTGCAATTCCAAGTTGTATTTCTTCTTCACTCACTCCTTGTTGTGTGGGCCTTATATATGAAGGGTTTATACTATCTAGCACAATAACCGCATTACGTGGCATCTCCTTGAAAATATTAGTAAAGCCATCTCTGGTGGGTACCGGATATTCAAAGAAATCATGCAATATCAATAAACTAAGTTCACGTGGTTTTAAAAAATGCTGAGTTATACTTAAAGTGTCTTCACATTTGAACCCGGGGTTATCAATACCTGTATTTAAAGCTTTTTTAAATCCGCTAGATTCATCACATACAAACAACTGTATTCCTTTTGCCTGCAATGGGTTATGTAACAAATATGGTAAATATGTATAAATTCCGCTAGGTAATACTTGTATTCCAGCACCTACAAGTATTGCTTTGCCATTTGGCATATCATCTATGGGTAAAGAATTTACCAATTGCAGCGCTCCGTCCCTTGTCAGAGTTGTTTTTGTTTGTTCAGGTATATTTAATAGGCCATATTGTGAAAAAGGCCCGTGAGGCTCATGCAATTTACCATTGTCCGGATCTTCACCATAATTCCCCATATTATTATTTTAAACACACGATTATACAATCATTTTACTATTTTAGCTAGTAGCTATATAAT
>CAZRHM010000210.1:0-1503 GCA_964599845.1 uncultured Candidatus Saccharibacteria bacterium | reverse complement strand
CATCCCTGTTGTCATCACCGCGGCATATTGAATATGTGACTGCTTCTTTTGGTCAAGGTTTTGCGGTCTCTCCGATTGCGATGACTCGCGCTCTGTCGATTTTGGCTAATCAAGGAAAACTACCACCGCCATATGTGGTCGAGAGGGTGCAACATGAATTGGGGACGTGGTCGGATAAGCGCCGTGATGATCAAATCCAAGTAATTTCCCCCCAAACCGCTAAAACGGCCACGGACATGTTGGTGACAGTGGTGGACGAAGCTTTGGCTGGGGTAAAGAATTATTCAATTGCCGCCAAAACCGGTACGGCGCAAATTGCCAATACTCATGGTCAATATCGCGAAGACGCTTTTTTGCATACTTTCTTTGGTTATTTTCCCGCCTATGAGCCTAAATATTTAATATTCTTAATCAACGAAGAACCAGTAGGGGCCCAGTACGCATCGGAAACATTAACTGAACCATTTATGTCTCTGACAAAATTCTTGATTAATTATAATAACCTTGAACCTGATCGATAAATTAAAGTATTTGGGGAATAGGGAAGAGTATTTAGGAATTTGTATTTTGGTGTTTTGTAATTTAAACTTCACTTACATTTTGCTGTGCAAAATGTCTAGGCCCTATCGTCTAATGGCTAGGACATATCCCTCTCACGGATAAAATCGGGGTTCGATCCCCCGTAGGGTCACCACTTCGCTAAATATCTTGTCTTTTTAGATAAGATATTTTAGCTTCGCGGTGCGCAGCACTAGAAGAATGCGAGGTAATGATGCGAAGCTGTAAAGCGTAGTATTACAAACTTATGTACTACGTCTATATATTACAATCAAAATCTAGAAACAAGTTTTATACTGGAATCAATCTTGAATAGGAAACCTGGGGTAATTCTATATGAACCGATCGCAGTCGAGAAACTACTTTATAATCTTATGTATGAGCAATAAATGGAGATCTCTTGATAAAAACTTAAAGAGGCCTTACTCACTCTCGAAATATAATCCGGAATGGAAGAAAAAATTTACTGAAACGAAGTCTTTTCTGCACAAAGTTTTCTCTAACACAGCACTTGGGATTGAGCATGTAGGTAGTACCGCTATCGAAGGAATGAAAGCAAAGCCAGTAATAGATGTATTGGTTATAGTAAAAGATATTAAAGATATCACCCCCGAGCAGAAGAAGGAGATGTTAAAAGCAAATTACGTGGAGGGAGAGAACTATATAGGTGCTAATACCTTAATATTTTACAAGTTAAGTCCAAAAGGAGAAAAACTAGAAAACATTCATATTTGCGAAACAGGTTCTTCTTTTGAACGGCAATTTATTGTCATGCGTGATTATTTACGTAGCCATCCAGAAAAAGCAAAAGAATATGCCGATTTAAAAGAAATGAATGCGTCCTTGTATCCTACTGATTACCCATCATATAGAGCTACAAAAGCGGATTTTTTGAAAAGTTTAGAAAAAGAAGCTTATCAATGGAATAAAAATAGTGATGATCAT
>CAZRHM010000209.1:0-1517 GCA_964599845.1 uncultured Candidatus Saccharibacteria bacterium | reverse complement strand
GTTTGTTGTATTTTCTTTTATTTTTTCTTCAATAATGTTTTCTTCACAATAAGAGGTTGTTGAATACATGTTAAACAACAACATTATAAAGAAATAATATAGTATATAAAATAATTTATTATAACGTATAAAGTAGTAGTATGTCATAAATTTTAATAATATTTTGTAACTTCTTGTAAAAACTTTAAATAGTCACTATTTTTTAAACAAGTGATATCGTTTCTTTCTTGTATTTTGCTATCTTGAGCTTGTGTATCCTCCTTAAGTTTTAGAGGAAGAATATCTTGTAAATTAATATTTGTGCTATCAGAGGGGTATATACCTTTATATATAGTATAGCCAATAATAAATGATGTACCTATAAGGAATACCCAACCTAGTGTTTTATCAATTTTTGATAAATTTTGATTGTAAACATCTGTTAAACCTTCGCAATTTGCTATCTGAAGGTTGCATACGTTATATAACGCATATAAAATAATAAAAAACAATTTCTGATTTTTTAAAAGTATCATGTTTTAAATTCTATTTTTGTAGATTAATATAAAAGTAATAATTAATCCTATAATAGATACTCCTAAACTATATAGGAATACGTAAGTAAAAGTTATTTTAGCTAAATATCCACAAAAGAAAGAAGCTAATAAGATACTTAATCCTGTAAATAAAGAATAAGCACCAACAGCTCTACCAATATATTCTTGTTTGATATTCTGCTTAATAGCATAAAGAAAAGTCATTTGAGAGCTAACCCTTTGTGCACCCCAGAATAGTAATGCAATAAATATTAAAAGAATATTACCCTCTGCTATTTGTAAACAGGTAATATTAAATAGGGCCATACTTAAAAAAGTAAAGATTAAACAAGCTTTAAATTTACCAGAATCTAAGTTAGTACCTAAAATAGGGGAAATTAATAACATGAAAATATTAAATATACCAATAGTTGATAGATATAACCATTGTGGTGCGTCTATTTGTTTTAAGTATATAATAATCAATCCGTCACTGAATCTTGATAGGAAAAATATGCAACTCAATAGTATAATAGGATAAATAATTTTTAATTTTTGTAAATCACTTAGTTTTAGAGTGATGCTTTCTGCCTCTACTTTATTAAGTGATATTGGTGTTCTTTTTAATACATATGCTATTATTATAGCTAAAGTACAAAAGACTACACATAACATAATTAAATTATTTATTTCAAAACCATAGGAAAGGGCAAAAGTAGCAATTAGAGGGCCACATAAGCATCCTGCTGATTTAGATATGTTTAATAAAGATAAGTCTTTTCCTTCTTTATTTGATAGCTTTAATACTAAAGCATCTCTAATAGGTGCGAAAGCGCCATTACTTAATCGTTCAATAAATTTAGTCATTACAATCATTATTGAATTAGGGTGTAATAATACTAATTTAGAGATTAATGCTAAGTATAATGGGTATAATAATAGTTTTAATTTATCTTCTATTTTATCGAAGAAGAAACCGCTATAAAATCGTATTGTGGACTA
>CAZRHM010000208.1:0-1526 GCA_964599845.1 uncultured Candidatus Saccharibacteria bacterium | reverse complement strand
GGATGATTTTCTTGCACTTGTAAAAAATATCCAAAAACAAACTAACATTCCACCATTATTTACATATACTGAATATACTGCAAACTTAAGCCCCGCAGTAATAAAAGTATTGCATAATGTATTAGCTAATTACTATCCGGAGGTAATGAATTTTTACAATCCCGTTTTACCAACAGTTGCAATCCCAAACCAAAAAGACTCTAACTCAAGAGCGTACATAGCAAGTGGAAATTTTGCTACTGCACTTACAATTGCCGGGCTAAATCCCATAATATTATCTTTTGCCGAAAACCATGGAGGTGGTATGGGGCGTCACAGTATTGATGAGAGAGCAGATTTAGGTGCAGCAGTAAAACTGTTTAGAATTTTAAATGATTTAATGTTAAAACTTTGCTAAAGCGTTTAAATAACTTACCTTTTGAATATGTTAGATTTACGAATTTTGTAAAAAAAGATACTAACAAAAAGCTCTTTTGTAATGGAACTTTTTGTTAGTAAGTAAAGTTAGAATAAATCACCACAAGCATAATATACATCTAACTCAAGTGCAGATTTATGAACATTTATTGCTAAATTCCCATGTGCTCGTAAATCATCCAATGTAGTATCTAATAATGTAACAGAAACTCCATTCAATATATTTGTTAATGGGAATAATATAGCACCCGGTTCAGGACAACTTCCTAAATGAATATGAGCTGGTTCTGCAACCGATAGTGGATTATCTAAATTTAACGTAACCTCTAATTGCCCATTTACTTCTTCTAAAATTACAGTACCATTTTGACCAGAACCATTCTGTGCCTCCAAGGTAACTTCTAATCTACTATCGTCGGTTACAGTTTCATCTGTATTCCCGTTATTGTTTCCACTATCTACTCCGTTATCGATATTTGTAGTACCACCACCTGTATTGGTATTGTCATTCTGATTATCAGCATTACTTTCTGTTTGATTATCGTTATTATTAGTTTCAGAATCTCTTTGCATTAATAATAAATATACTGCACCAAGTAGTAGTAAGAATAGAATTAAAGCAATAATTGCTAAAACCCTTCTCGTAAAAAAATTTTGCCTAGTTTCAGAATTTGTAGTATCAGAAGTTGGCACTTGCATTGAATTTTCTTCCATAAAGTTAAACTAATATATAAAATTAACTTTATTGTTACCTATATAAATAATCATTGCAAATCGACCTTTGGTAAAAGATTTTTATAAACCTCTACCTTTTGAAATAATGATAATTTTGCATAACGCGGAGATGGAGATGGCAGTGTGGCTAGTTGTATCAGAGGTATCTTGCTTATCAACTCCTTATAATTAATTGTAAACTTTTTTTCAACAAATTTACTGGTAAAAAATATTGTTTTTATCGAAGAATTTACAATTTCTTTACTTAAATTACTATTATAAGTAATACTAGTGAGGTTTATATCTGAACTATTATTATTAGAACGTACACAGCTATATATTATATCGGCAATACCGAAATTCATTAGTCTAAAAAATTTCTGTTTTTGTGATTT
>CAZRHM010000207.1:0-1535 GCA_964599845.1 uncultured Candidatus Saccharibacteria bacterium | reverse complement strand
TTATTAATTTTGTAAAGTTTGTGTAAAATTTTGTACTTTAAATGACTGGAATAGATTACAATTAAATATGGCGCAAGCTCAAAAAGGTAAGTCTCTACACAACGCAAAAACTTTACTAACTTTGATTTATGGATATTTACAAATTCTTCAAGGAATGGATTTAACTGATAAACAAATGCATAAAAAAATCCAAGAATTATTAGAGAAATCCAAAAAATCTAGTGAGAAGTTAGCTAATCTACTAGATAAAATTGAGTAAGAAAATTAATTAATATTAATATTTTAAAGAAATCGTAAGTTTCAGAAACTACTATATTAAGATTTTCTGCTTTGATCAATAAATACCTCTTATTCTGCATGTGTATAAATACTTACAATAAGCTAGCTTACAGTACGATTTCGCATATATTTTGTAGGCAAATTTAATTGTGCGTTAAAAACAGTGTGTTGAGATTGGCTCGCGGCAAGTGATTCTTTAATTAATTATCATCTTCAGGGTCTACTAATCTGTAACCAAATCCTCTATAGGATTTAATGTAATCGTATTTTTTGTTTGTTAATTTTTTTCTGAGCTTACCAATATGAACATCTACCACCCTAGTATCTACTTCCGATGTGTAGCCCCAAACTGCAAAGAGTATTTTATCTCGAGTACATACTCGAAATTCATTCTGCATTAAATAATGTAGCAGTTCATATTCTTTAGTTGTTAATTCAATCTTTTTATTTTCTAAATATACTTCCAGAGTTTCGGTATTTAATGTTAATTCGTGAACTTTTAATATTGTTGATTTTGGATCATTTGTTAAGTTTCTGATTCTAGCTTTAACTCTTGCTAATAAAACATCGGCATTAAATGGTTTTGTAACATAGTCATCGGCACCACTATTTAAACATTCAACAACACTCTTAGAAGATTTTTCACCTGTTAATATTATTATTGGAACATCGTCGTATAATTTCCGAACCTCTTCACAAATAGTTTTACCGTGAATATCCTCTAAATATAGATCGACTAATAGTAAATCAGGTTTGTTTGCTTTTATAAATTTGATGCTCTCGATTCCACTAGTAAATATTATTGCCTTACAATCGATATTGCTCTCCAGAAGTTCTTTTAAATATTCTGCAAGTTCTTTATTATCTTCTATTATTAATATTGTTGGGACCATAAATTATGTTTTTAACCTTTAATTTAAATTCTTCTATGTCGAATGGTTTTTTTACAAAATCATCTACTTCAAGTTTTTCAATTGTATTCTCAAGATTATTTGCTGCAGACATAAGTATTATAGGTACTTGCATTTCTGTTTTAATTTCTTTTATAACCCTCTCTGCTCGTTCGTTTTTTAACCAGTAGTCAACAATTATTAAATCTACTTTATTATTCAAAACATATTTTTTTAAACTCTTCGAATCGGTGCAAGTATAAACGCTAAATTGTAATTCCTCTATAATAAATTTAACGAGTTCTAAAATGCCTTTATCGTCTTCGCAAATAACAACCTTCATTTAAAATGATAATACAGGATAAT
>CAZRHM010000206.1:0-1537 GCA_964599845.1 uncultured Candidatus Saccharibacteria bacterium | reverse complement strand
TTATAAAAAGATTATTAGAAACAGCCAATGATTATTTAACACAAAATGGAATAATACTATTAGAAGTAGATGACACCCATAACGAAGATTTTCTAAAAAAAATACAAAAAGAAGTATATATAAACCAGTATAAAATAAAAATTTTGAAAGATTTTAATAATAAAACAAGATTTTGGGTTTGCAGCTAATAAACACAAGCGACAACGTTTTATTTATCAGTTACTATGTGAATTCAATTAGAGGCGCGCCATTCGGCGCGCCTCAAAACTATATTATTCAACAACTACCTTGCTACTTTTTGCATCATCTGCTTTTTGAAGTTCTACTTTAATAACTCCATCTTCACTCTTTGCTTTTGCTCCTTCAGCTTTAACTCTCGAAGGAAGAGTAATAACTCTTTGGAAAGATTCAGATTTAAATTCTTGCATAAAGTAATTTTTCTTTTTGTCTTCTTCTTTTGTTTCAAATTCAGTCTTTCCAGAAATTGTCATTACGTCGTCTCTAACATCAATATCGATTTCTTCTTTTTTAAAGCCAGGTGCTTTAATATCTACATATACATTTAAATCGTCTTCCGAAACATTAACTAATACATCGCTCGAACTCCCAACTCTAAATGATGGAGTATTAAAAAACTCATCCATAAATGAGTCAAAAATTTGTGACGGCCTTGTCAAACTTATTCTCCTATTAGCCATATGTAATAAAGTAATAAGTAAAATAATTAGCAGAGGTATGTCACCTTTGCTAATCAATTCTATAAAATTCGGTATTTCTTGTCAAATGCAAATAAAGCAGATAAGGTTATTAAGAGTGTGAAGACTTCATCCTCACAATAATAAGCTATAATGATCTAAATGAAAAAAAGTGCTGGGATATTATTCTTTCGTAAAAAAAATGGTGAATTAGAAGTACTATTAGTTCATCCAGGAGGACCTTATTGGAAAAATAAAGATAATGGAGTTTGGTCTGTTCCAAAAGGAGAATTTAAAAAAGAAGACCCTTTAAGTGCTGCAATAAGAGAAGTAAAAGAAGAAATTGGAATAGATATTTCGTTAATAGAAAAAGAAAATTTTATAGAATTAGGCAAAATCCAACAGAAAAATAACAAAGTAGTTTACGGATGGGGATTAGAATATGATTTTGAACCAAATAAAAATCATATTGCAACATTAGTACAAATTGAATGGCCACCAAAATCAGGAAAAACAATTCGTATTCCAGAAATAGATAGGGTGGAGTGGTTTAACAAAGAAACAGCTTTAAAAAAAATAATTGCTGAACAATATCCTTTTGTAAAACAATTATATAATTAAATCAAAAAATGAAAGTAATATATTTACATAAAAATAGAGAAAAACCTATTTTACACAAAAATCATTGGATATTTTCGGGCAGTATTCGAAAATTACCAGAAGGACTAAATGATGGCGAAATAGTGCAAATACGATCCGCTGAAAATAGAGTATTAGGACATGGGTTTTTTAATTCAAAATCACAAATTAATGTCCGAATGCTTAATTTTTCCGACTCAGAT
>CAZRHM010000205.1:1288-1542 GCA_964599845.1 uncultured Candidatus Saccharibacteria bacterium | reverse complement strand
ACCTTTTGGAGAATTATTAGTAGATGAGCATTTAAATAGCCATAACAGCCCGTTTAAGTTTAATGCGAAGGAGCTTTACCCCGAGACCGGGAATTATTATTATGGAGCAAGATATTACGACCCGAAGTTTAGTATTTGGCTGTCTGTTGATCCGCTGGCGGAGAAGTTTCCGGCTAATTCTCCTTATAACTACGTACATCAAAACCCACTTCGATATTTAGACCCCACGGGAATGAATGCAGAACCGCCAGTGA
>CAZRHM010000205.1:0-1278 GCA_964599845.1 uncultured Candidatus Saccharibacteria bacterium | reverse complement strand
AGATGATACAGGTCAATATTTTTGGAACGAAGAAAAGGGAAGTTATGAACATTATAGCCCAGACGATGGTTCTTTCCAAGGGTATTATTCAGCAGATGAATTTAGTGAACCCGTTGGCGATTATTCCATTATTTTTGATTTGTCAAATATGGCTCCTGATGATGAATTTAACCCCGAACATACTATAAAATTTGCTGCGATACATTTGATGGCGGCTCTTGAGATGGCCGATGGCAATCCCTTTAACGAAAGAGAATTTAAAAATATCAGCGATCCTAATTTATACCCAGGTGTTCTAATATTAGAGCATCCGGAAATGTCAGGGGGGATTACACTAGGCAATTTGATTATTGTGAGTCCTACGTTTGCTAAAAGGAAAAACGATATGGATCACGAATACGGTCATTATTTAGATTTTAAATTCCATTTTAACTATGATAAAGCTGCTTATTTAAAAGAAATAGGCTTGCCCAGTTTATGGAGCGCAACCAAATCTACTATTAGGGATGACCGCACGCATTCAAGCTCTTCCACAGAAAGAAGAGCGGACATATTGGGCGGAGAATGGGCTAAAAGGAATCATTAGTTTTTGAGATATGAGAGCAGTTAACCTTTCACTTGTACTATGCTTGTTAGTTTTGGGGTGCGACCCAATTCAAAGCAAATTAGATTTTAAAAATAATACAAACAAAACTATCTATGCAAGAACCTTTTTCTTCGACGCAGATTCTACAATTAAAAATAATGTACTGCTAATCAAAATCAACCCTAAAAAAAAAAGAAATACAGAATCACTTTACGATAGTAAAACTATATTCAAGAATCACAATGACAGCTTGTTAAATGTGGTTATTTTCAATAATTATTCCTATTTAATAGAAGAATACGAAAGCTATTTTAAGACTGATAAAAGTGATAGTCTTTTAATGGTTGGCGATTATATGATAAGGAGTTATTCCTACTCGGAATTAGAAAAAAAAGGCTGGTTGATCACATACCCAGATGACAGCTTTAAAAAAGGAAAACCTTTAATTATAGGCAATAAACATAAGGAATTCACGCCTAAGCCTAATCCAAAAATTCTAAAAGAAAAGGGGATTGAAGATAGGTGGAATAAAAGAGATAGTTTGTAACATCAAAACTCAAAACCGCCCTTTCCGGTGGTTTTTTTGTGTCTAAAAGTGGTCAAAACAGGCAGAAACTGAAAAACTTATCAACAACGCCCCAAAACACCGCCACGCCCCCACCGTAGAAAGTAATGTTACAAGTATAGGAAAT
>CAZRHM010000204.1:0-1563 GCA_964599845.1 uncultured Candidatus Saccharibacteria bacterium | reverse complement strand
TGCTAAAGATAAGATTTATCGACACCCTACGTTTTATGATTTACCGGATGAAGTGAAACATATGTAACCCCTGCACCCGCGCAGGCGGGTGCCTTGTGGTTAAAAAGACTAAACGTCTTAGTTAAAGAGCGAGATTCCCGCATTTGCGGGAATAGTTGTAAAATTATTAAATGAAAGATTTTTTATATTACAAAATCACAAGTGGAAGTAACAAAAAGTGATGTAGAAAAATTGATTGAATGTAGAAAGGAAAACACTTTTCTAAATCATCTGCTGGCTGTTATTACAAAAAAATATCAGCCGATGGGAGAAGTTCGGAAAAAGGAAATATTTGTATGGAGACCAAATTACTGGGGTTCATTGTTTTATCCGGTTTTTAAGTTTGAGTTTGATAATAATTCTCATTTGGTAAAAATATCAGATAGGATTAGTTCCGCGGGAATATTTGTGTTTGCAGTACTTTCGATAGTTCCTTTAGTATTAGCCATAGTTTATTTTGGAATAGAACGTTGGTTTGTACCATTTGCTATTTTTGTCATTTTTGGGATACTTTTTTTTATTTTATATAGAAGTTATAAGTTTGAAAAACAAGTACAACTCGACCAGATTTTTGAAATTTTGGAAATTGAAACAGAACAAAAACCAGTCGAAAAAGAATGGTCTTTAAAGAATATGTTAATCAGATTGTTCCTTTATCCTTTTTGTTTGTTTCTAATATTCTTGGGTGTTTTTGTGGCAATTCCAGAGAGATATTATCATCTAACTATAATCTGTTTTGCCATAGCCGGATTTTACTTTTATTTAGATATAAAAATGATTATGAGAGCTAAAAAGAAAGGTTGAAAAATGTAAAACACACACGAAATTTGTGGAAAATAAAAGGTTTGATAATAATGAAGACGAGGTTCCCGCATTCGCGGGAATGTGGTATGTCTATATAATGACCAATAGAAAAGATGGAGTTTTATATATCGGAGTGACTGATAACATTGAAAGACGAGTTTGGGAGCATAAAAACAAGTTTTACAAAAAATCTTTTACAGCAAGATATAACTGTGATAAATTAGTTTATTTTGAGGAATTTGATAATGGGATGGATGCAGTAATAAGAGAAAAGCAATTTAAAAAATGGAACCGTCAATGGAAGGTCAATTTTATCGAAGAAATGAACCCAAGTTGGATGGATATAAGTATGAACTGGAATTATGATGGTTCAAAAAATAAAAGACAAATATGGAATTAAAAGAACAAGATTCCCGCATTCGCGGGAATTATGTACTAACCCTTGCCGACAACTCCTTAATACTCTCCCACCGACTCGGAGAATTATGTGGTCACGCACCGGCATTAGAAACTGATATCGCTTTGACCAATATTGCACTAGATTTATTGGGCCAAGTGCGTAATTTATATCAATATGCGGCCTCGTTAGAAGGATCTGGTATCACAGAAGATGATCTCGCTTTTTTGCGATTGGAAAACCAGTATAAAAATTGCTTGTTGGTGGAACAACCCAATACCGACTTTGGCTATGTGATGGTGCGTCAATATTTTTTTGATGTA
>CAZRHM010000203.1:0-1568 GCA_964599845.1 uncultured Candidatus Saccharibacteria bacterium | reverse complement strand
AGCAATGGGCTTCTATCCCACAGGTCGGGGGTTCGAATCCCTCCCGGGGTACCAGCAAAGAGTTAAAATAAGCCGTCTATACTGGCGGCTTTTTATTTTGCACGATTCTCTAGGTCGTATTTTGCATTTAGAGTAGTGAAAAATTTATACCGTTAAAACAGCTACTTTTTTTGAGGCAAGTAATGAGTGTTTATCGAGTTTGTGCGGCTTGAATAGCACTAAGATCTTGTTGTTTATAGTATTCCTCTATGTAATTTGCCGGTTTTAGGCTTTTGTACATAAAGTAGCCTGTGCTAACAGACATGGCAGTATCTAATAGTAGCTCTGGACGCGAGATAGCTGAAGGATCTTTGTACCCATGCATGGGATTTAGAATTTTTTTGAAATTATTTGCTGTCCTGAGAATATTAAAGACGACTACTAACTTTGCCAGATAGATATATACAACTTTGTTCCATTGACGGTAAGAAGGTTTAGGGCTTGGATAGTTTGCTGCATTTACTATAAAGAGTATCGAGAAAAAGGCTATAAATATCGTCCCAGCTATAATTAGTGCTTTGATATTTATTTGCTTATTTAACAGTGCGGAGGTAGTCAAAATAGCTGTAAAAATTATATTTGCGATTAATGCACTTTTTTTACGACGAAGGATTATTTGCTGGACTCGCTCGTTAGAGATAGCCTCAGCAGGAATGGCTGTAAAAGATGATTTAGGTGGTGTTTGAACTTTTGTATTTATATTCATAGCTAGATTAAGCATAGCGTCCACTTTGTAGTACTGATACTTGGTACTTCCGAAACATTATAGGGGCTATTTCCTTGAGGGCTTTGACTCTAATTTGGCCTCATAGCTTTTTATGCCTTAAAGATTTACGAGTTATTGTACTTCTTTTTTATCATCACTGCTAGTTCAAATTCAGCTAGACCATAGATAATAGAAAGAGGTTTTTCATAGTTAATAATGTTATTGTAAGGCCGAGATATAATTAAATTAAACTTGAAGTATACTAAATTACAAGATGTTACTTATTAACATATTTGTATTTGGATTAAGATATAATTTACGTTTATTTGGCTATGTTGGCGATTTTTTACTATTGTCTGGTTATAGCCTGCCAATATGGGGAATTCTATTTAATTCATACCCGCCAATTGTTGATTCAACCTTTTTTTAAAGACTTCAGCCTACTGATTCCATTAAAAATACTATTCCATATTTAATAATAACTTTAATAATATATGAGATATACTACCGGAAGGTAACCTCATATCTTAGATGGGTATATGCCATTAGATCATTGCTTGTCTTATTGTGCCAGCTATATTTTCAGTTTTTATTTCTGTCTTGTTAATAAGGGGAGAGAGTTCATTTCTTACTATTAATATTACCACTGGACTGGCAATTCTACTTTTCGTAACTATAATTTGCATAACTAGCTGGGCTTTTTTTGGAATAAATTTTATGTTTGAGTATTGGGTAAAAGATATTTATAACACAAACCATAGCTTTACTCCCCAATCCTTAATGACACCCCGGCGAATTAAGTCAACTTTAATAAACAGACATC
>CAZRHM010000202.1:0-1570 GCA_964599845.1 uncultured Candidatus Saccharibacteria bacterium | reverse complement strand
ATCCGGAGGCGCGACCGTTCGATTGGATCCGCGAGTTGTACGCCCTCCGGCAGCGTCTTATCCGGAGTGGAGAAGGGGAGGGGGCGCAGAAGGCGATCAAACTCGCGATCAACTCACTGTATGGCAAGCTGGCGCAGCACGCCGGGGCGCGGGGGGTGGAGCAGACGATCGTGAATCCCGTGACCGGGCGCTCGCGCACGATCCGCTATGAACGCGCGGCTATTCCGCCGTTCTACAACATCGCCGCGGCGGGCTACATCACCGCGCACTGCCGGGCGGCGCTCATGCGCGCGTCGCTGTCACGTCCGAACGCCGTGCTGTCATTCGCAACGGACGGGATCTACAGCACCGCACCGCTGGCGATCGAACGGTCGGGCACAAAAGAGTTGGGCAAATGGGAGGAGAAGGTCTATTCTGATTGCACGTACGTGGGCGTTCAGCCGGGGATCTACTATGTGCATGACCATACGCGCGATCGCTGGTTTGAGATGTCACGCGGATTCCCTCACGCGCGCGGGATGGACCGCCAAGCTGCGATCGCAGCGCGCGTAAACCGCATATGGGCGGGCTGGCGCGCACGTGAAAGCAGCATATACATCGAGGGGCGGCGCATGGTCACACTCCGCGCGGCGGCGGCCAGTGAAGGACAATGGGCGTTGCGGGGCTGCTGGGTGCCGATCGTAGACCCGCATACGGGCGCAGAAGGGCGGGAGCTGGTCATCTGGGATGGGAGCCACAAACGCCGCGTAGGACTCTTACGGTCCGACAGCGAGCGGCGCCGCTGCGATCCGCGCGCCTTGACGCCCGCCGATACGATGCTGAGCACGTACCCGCACGAGTCGCCCGAACTGGCGCGTGCGCTGGCGGTCGCGGAGGCAGGCGGTCCACTACCTGCGAGCACGCCGCACACAGGGGTGCCGCGGCGCGCCTACATCGAAGAACTGGAACACCTGGAAGATGAACTTGACGCCTATTTAGAGCACGCATAAAAGGGAGGAAGCTATGGGACTTTCCATCTCTCGTGTACGCGATGAACGTGAGAAATACGGGCCAAACAAAGGGCGTGTAACGAGACGCTATTTCGTCATATCGAGCAACCCCTTCGACAAGCCTAACTTTTACCCGTTGTCAAGGCGCGACGGGCTGGTTACGGCGGAGTGGACACAGTTGACGGAAGCCTGGACGATCTACGTCAACAAGCGGGGCGGGGAACAATTGCCTATAGCAGGCATGCGCGATGTCACGGGCAAGACCAAGCTACGCGAGGTCAAGAAGAAAGCGCTGGAGATCGCGCAGCGTTACGCGTAGTCCCGTTGCTTTATAAGGGAGGAGTAAGGTATAATGAGGGGTACAAAGAACGTCCAACTGTCGCGATTGGATCGCCTTGTCCGTGAGCGCGATCGATATCGGCGCATGATGGAAGCAGACGGGGCGGCGGAGCAAACGATCACATTCGCCGCCGAACGCCTAGCAGAGATCCAGTCGGAAATAAGTCGTGTGCTTGCGAACTGGTGGAGGAAATAATGACACAAGCCGACGCACCACAGACGCCCGAAGTCGAAGTGGAGGT
>CAZRHM010000201.1:0-1618 GCA_964599845.1 uncultured Candidatus Saccharibacteria bacterium | reverse complement strand
CACGTTGGCTTCTGCAGCGATCAGCAGAATCCGCTGTTGGCACCCGTCGATGTATTCGAACAGCCTTTCGGCGCTGAAGTCGTCCGCGCCCCTCACGATCGTCGTCCGATCCATGAGCTTCCCCAGTCTGCGGCCCTGCCCCGGGCGCCCGGCGGATTGGGGAACGCCGGACGCCCGGAGCACGCGGGGATCAGCCGCGGGCCGCTCAAAGTGTACCGTTCAGCCGACCTTGAGCATCAACGCCTCGACCGTCCGCAGGCTCCGCTCGCCATAGAGCTCGGTGGTGCCGATCCGCGCGTGCCCGAGCGCACGCTGCGCGGCCTCGACGCCTCCGGCATCCTCGAACCGCCGCCGCGCCGCGTGCCGCAACTGGTGCGGCGTCCAGACCGGCACCTTCGCGGCCTTGCACGCCCGCTCCACCGCCCGCCTGTAACTCGTGGGGGTGTACGCCTCGCCGACCTCGCGGTCTGTCTTCGTCGGGCTCGGCGCCTGCCCCGGCCGCCGCCCCTTCAACTCCCGCCCCTTCGCCGCCGCCCGCATCCGCCGCCACTCGTCCAGCGCCTGCCGCGGCGAGAACAGCGGCGAGGTGATCGGGCGGCCGATCAGGTACGGGCGGAGGATCTTCTGCGCCCGCGGCCCGAGCACCAGCGTTCGGGCATGCCCATGGTGGGCCGTCTTGTGCTTCTCGAGCCGCACATACCAGACGCCCTTGTCGTCGGCCCGGCCCATGTCGATGTCCGCCGCCCGGATCCCCACCAGCTCCCCCGCCCGGCAGCCGAGCGTGAACTGCAGCCGCACCAGGTCCCGCAGCGTCGGGGGCATCTGCCGCATCGCGCGGACCACGTGCCGCAGGTTCGCGGCCGTCCGCTTCGGCCGCACCTTCGCCCCCGGCGAGTCGGCCCGCAGAGGCTCCACCGCCTGCAGCGCCTGCCACTGCTCGGCGGGGGCGTGTTCCTGGCGGACGCACCAGCGGACGAACCGGATCACTCGGTTCGCCTGCGCGTTCACGGTGGTGTAGGTCCACCCCTCGCCGATCATCGCCTCGCGGATCGCCAGCAGCGCCCGCGGCCCCAGTTCCGTCAGCGGGCGGTCGCCGTAGAGCCGACGCACGGGGCCGAGCGCCGTCTTGATCTTCGTGAGGGTGTTCGGGCGGCGGGCGTGCACCCGCTCCATCTCCGCCCAGTAGTCGGCGAGGTAGACCGCCAGCGGGGGCTCCGTGGCCCCAGGACGCCCCGCAGAGCCGCGGGCGCGCGGATCGGGGGCGGAGGGGAGGCGACGGCCCCCGGCGAGCCACGCGGCGATCGTGCGGTCATACGCCGACTGCGCCTCGGGCGTGCCCCACGTTCCCAGGTACGTGCGCTCGCCGCCCAAAACGACGAACGCCCGGCCGGGTCCGTTCCGGTCGGGCTGCCTGCGGAGCTTGGGGATGCGGTTCGTCTTCGCCGGCACGCGGGGCCTCCCAGGGTGGCGAACGTATCAGCGTGATACGTTCTGGACCTCTAGGTTGCCGCCGCTCCGGGGGTCCCGGGTAAGCCGTAAGTCTCGGCTTCAGCGGGTGTTATCGAAAGTGGGCGATCCGAGACTCGAACTCGGGACCTCTTCCTTGTCATGGAAGCGC
>CAZRHM010000200.1:0-1628 GCA_964599845.1 uncultured Candidatus Saccharibacteria bacterium | reverse complement strand
CTTTGTCTTTCCCAAGTTTTTATCAAGGTAAAAAAGATTTCCCTATTATCGATAAATATATCGAGGCTTTACATAAGATCACAGAGAACGCTGAAACATTAAAAAAGTGGAGTGATGAAAATGCGATCACGTAATATTCAAGGTAATTGGAATAAAAATACTCAATGGGAGTTTATTGAATCTGATTCGATAAGAAAGGATATGTCAATATCAGGAGTGACGGTTATCCCTATAATTAATAAATTAGTTTATTTAACAAAAACTTCTCGAGGTTGGGAAGTTCCGGGAGGACATGTTGAACTAAATGAGACCGCAGAAGCAGCGGCAGCTAGAGAGCTTCGCGAAGAAACTGGTATAAATTCGTCCAATTTTAAATTAATTGGATATCGTGTAGTAACTTCAAAAATATCGGTCATAAACAAAAAAGACGGTCATAAATATCCTAAAAAATCTCAGATGCCTACGTTTTTAGTAACCGAAGGTACGATAGGAAATTTTTATGGCGGAGAAGTATTAGATAGTAAAGGATTTCAAATTTCTGATGCTGTTATCAAAATGAACCCTCTAGCAGATTTAATATATTTTGCCTTCCAAAAAATTCAAAATGGTTGATAAACTTATAACATCTATACTCCAGAAATCTCACAATGATGGTGCGACTTTTGGACAAGTCCTGCAAAGAATCTATCAAACTGTTCCTGTAGAAGGTAAGTTGATCAATTTATCAAGTGGATATTCTGCAGCAAGACATCCTTCATTTTTAAGGCACATTGTTTTACAAGATAGTAAGCATAATTCTTTTAATTTTGAATATCAAAATCCTGGAGGTGATAATTTAATACGATTATTTATTTCAGAAATTATGAATCTAAGGACAAGTCCTGAAAGTTTTTCAGCCGAATCAGTTTTAATCACAGACGGAGGAACGATGGCGGTTAAATCTATACTCTATGCCCTTCAAGATTTATCGGGTAACATACTTATACCTTCGCCCAATTATTATATATACAAGGAAATATGTGAACTTTATGGTTATGCTTACAAGGAGATTGATTCATATGATGTTTATCAGAACATAATGAGATCTGATATTACCGCGTTAATAAAAAACATTGACTCTTATACTAAAGCTATAATACTTACTCTTCCATCAAACCCGCTTTCAGATTTAGTTAAACGAGAAGAGCTTATAAAACTGTTATCTAAAGTTAAAACCACTTCATGCTACATCATTTTAAATGAAATATTTGCTTCGACAGAAGATCAAGCTTATATACCGGACTTTTTACAGCTGGCTTATGAAACTGGAATATTACATCGAATAATAATTGTAAGCTCTATTTCTAAGACCCTGAATCTACCCGCCTTAAGGTCAGGTTATATAATAGGACTCGATTCCACATTGATGAATAAGATCAAGCGCTATATCGAAACTAGTATTTCTTACGCGGCAGCAAATATTAATACCAGTTCCATCGCTCTTCATTGTTCCCTTCAATATCTTTCATATCACAAAGATGGTCAATCTCAAGTGTATGATTTGCTTAATAAAATAAAAATTAATGTGGATAGTATTCAATTGGATAGACTCAAGAAATGGTCACTAACCAATATAGCAATATATAGAG
>CAZRHM010000199.1:0-1629 GCA_964599845.1 uncultured Candidatus Saccharibacteria bacterium | reverse complement strand
ACCAGTGTAGCGGAGTTTTTTACCGCTAATCGTGAAGCACTGCAACCAAATACATAAAAAATTTGGCCCCCGGTACGGCGAATGTATCGGGGGCCATTTTTCTAATCTCCAGCGGTACGTTCTTCGTGGAGGCGGAAGTGATTGAGCTTCGATAGCTCGCGTACCTGCTGCTCGGCGCGGTAACTGCTGCGTACCAGCGGGCCGCTTTCCACCCATTTGAAGCCCATTTTTAGGCCCTCGGTTTCGATCAGATCAAATTCTTCAGGCAGGTAATAACGCTCAACCGGCAGATGCTGTTTGCTAGGCTGAAGATACTGCCCGACCGTGAGAATATCCACACCGCAAGCGGCCAGATCGCGCATAACGTCCAGCACTTCATCCAGTGTCTCGCCGAGGCCGACCATGATCCCGCTTTTGGTGAGTACAAGCGGGTCCATCTTCTTAGCGTTAGCAAGTGTTGCCATCGCCCACTCATAACGATCTTGCGGCTGCACCTTCTTGAACAGGCGCGGCACTGTCTCAACGTTGTGATTCAGGATTTCCGGTTGGGCATCCATCACTGTTTTGAGCGCGTCTTCCTTGCCCTTAAAGTCAGGGATGAGGACTTCGATGCTGCAACCGGGCTGCAACTGGCGGATACGGCGAATGACCATAGCGAAAATAGGCGCACCACCATCGGCGCGTTCGTCGCGGTTCACGCTGGTGATGACCACATGCTGCAAGCCCATCGCCCGGACGGCTTCGGCAACGCGATTCGGTTCTGCCCAGTCTAGCGGGCTAGGCCGTCCGGTTTTAATATCGCAAAAACCACATGAACGGGTACATGTATCGCCCATCATGAGGAAAGTTGCTGTGCCGCGCCCCCAGCATTCGCCGAGGTTAGGACACTGTGCTTCTTCACAGACAGTGTGCAGCGTTTTGTTGCGCATCAGTTGGCGCACACGTTCATATTCCTCACCGCCTGGCGCACGAACGCGTATCCAGGGCGGTCTGCGGCGCGGATGTTCCGGGTCTGGTTTCCAACCATCCGCATTCTCGCTTACAACAGGAATTCCGTTGGGGCTAAGTAAATCGGTCACGATAAACTCCCATCTTTGATAGCCCGATTATACACGCTGGTTGCAGGCACAGTCCAATCCGGTGGTATCACGGACGGCCAATGATCCGCCGCATTTCGTGTGGGCTGGTCTCGAGGCGCAGGGTTAGAACTTGCCACAGAGCAGCAATGACAGCCTCGTGCAGGACATAGAACACAAACAGGCGCACTAAAGGGAGCGTCACGCTTTCCAGCCTACCATCGAGAATCTCGAACCCCAGCGTGAGCACCAGCAGATAGACAAGCAATTTGAGCAGTACAAACAATCCGGCTGCCAGCAAGCGAGCGTTCAGGCGGTTGGGTGTATACGTAGAGACCAGCATCCCCACGACGTTTCCTAAAACGAGCGATTGGACGTGGTCTATGTAAAAGCCAGCGCCGGCAGTTAGCCCGTAAACCAGTGCGAGGAACAGGCTTGGGGAGAGGGCCTGTAGATCACCGGGCGTGAGGGCAAAAACAGCGGGGATGAGCATCGCGGCAATTAATGCCCCCATTAACGCGGTTGCGAGGATACGCACCAGTAGGCGAAGCTG
>CAZRHM010000198.1:0-1634 GCA_964599845.1 uncultured Candidatus Saccharibacteria bacterium | reverse complement strand
ATTAGCCCCCTTCCTAAAATAAGCCCCCTTTAACCGTCCCAAAAAATACACTGTAATTTCTTTTAAATTTGATTCATTCTTTGTTCCCAAATCTCAATGTGAGGATTGGAGTCAGAAAGCGCCAAAGCAGAAGCCACTTGATAGAAAGTGGTGTCATTTTTTTTCTACTTCGATGTTGTTGTGGAATGTGAATCCTGACACGAAATTCTGAAGTGCGAAGGAGCGCTATTATTGATGAACGTAGAGCCAAAGAAGTAAGAGATCTTTTTTTTACCCTTACATTCGTGAATGTTTTAGGTTTCTGTCTTAACTGGGCATCAGAAAGTTCATATACTAGTCATGCTGACGGCTACAAATGCAAACCTTTCGTTTTGTTACCACGAAGAAGACCTGCTTCTTCGATTATTAGTGCGTTCGGTGACAAATTAATGCTAGAATGAGCAGGAAAGTCCTGGATGGATGATGAATTGACCGTAAAATATCTTGAAAGGACATTTGGTCGAAAACTTTTTTGGGAAAGACTTCTTATTTAGGATAGTTTCCGCTCCCATATCAGTTCCAGAACGAAAAAGGCATTGCAAAAACTCGGCATTGATACAGTGGTGGCTCCTGGAGGATGTACGAATTTCATCCAGGTAAGAGATATCCATAATTTTGAATTAATTGTCACTTTAAGCACCAGATGTTGCTTGGAATGCCCCTTTCAAGGCCAAAATTCGCAACTATTATAAAATTTGGATGATTCATGAAGAACAAGAACGAACAAAACATGGAAACTTTGAATCGGTTCCGATAAGTATATACTTACAATGGATAATAGACTCGTGGGAGTCCTTACCAGAAGAATTGATTATTAATTCTTTCAAGTCGTGCGGAATTACGAATGTTATTGATGAATCCGAAAATGATTTAATCCACTGCTTTAAAGAAACGCTGTCTTCCGGACTCGAAAATTAAAAGAAGTTCGTTTGTTGGAAGTCAAAAGTAATTTATGGGAACTCGTTGACGAGATTGATTTAGCTCAGGATGAGGAAAATGGATATGCGAGTGACACATCGATTCAATCGATAACAGAATGATATGTTGTTAAAATTTTTCAAGTAAATATCAATATTTACTAAAACTTTTATAGTACTGATTTGGAAAAGTTGATTGAAAAAAATAAGCCCTCCCTCTAGAATTAGCCCTCCCTCTAAAATAGGCCCCCCCCCTTAGAGGGGGATTGAAAAAAATAAGCCCCGGGGTTTATTTTAGAGGAAATACGGTAGTTGATAATAAAACCCATAAAATGTTATAGGATTTTTATAACCTTTGAAAAAATGATATTTATCTTTTCCAACCATAAAATCAGACAAATTAGGGGTGCTTTTATTTTACAGTAATTGCAAATAGAAACATATTCCAGTTACATTGGTTATTATTTCTAGTAAACTTCTAAAAATACTTTAGTTTTGTTTTTTTAAATTACTAGACTTATTTTAGAAGAAAAAAACACTCAATATTCTAATTGCAAAACTATGTATATCAAGAATATTATACTTTTAAAATCGAGGAAATTGTTTTATTTTTTCTGTTAAAACATCATTTAAAACCAAATTACTAGCAACCTGCTCAGGTTGAATAACTGTTCTTAA
>CAZRHM010000197.1:0-1672 GCA_964599845.1 uncultured Candidatus Saccharibacteria bacterium | reverse complement strand
TTATTAGACTATCCTAAAAGATTAATAATTCAAGAATCTTTAATACTAGTGTTTTTACTAGTTGCCTTTATTTTATATGTAATTAACTCAAGAAAACTTAAATTTAGAGCAGAATTATTTTTAAGTTTTATATTTTTTGTAGGATTTTTATTTACACAAATTTGGTTTTGGAAAACTGGAAGATTTGGCTCTGCTGGATTAATGCGTTACTTGGTTTCTGTTTTTCCATTTGCAGTAATATTTGGATCACTTTTTGTAAAAAGAATATTCGAAGTAATTAATTCTGAAAATAAAAAACTTTTTGTTTTTTTAATTTTTGGCATAGTTCAGCTTGTAATTATTGCTATAAATATTTTTGGAATTGGACCAATTTCTTCAAAATGGATTTACTTTGATACAAACTTAAGAGACGCAGGGCACTGGATAAATGCAAATGTTTCTAAAAATGAAAAGATATTTAGTGTAAGGCCAGAAGTTATATATTATGCAAATTTAAATGGTAACTTAACTAACAGTACAATAAATTATAAAAACAGAATATTGTTACAAGAAAAAGGTGTTTACGTTTGGGATAAGGAATGGGAAAGCACCTTTAATATTTCATTTGAACAAATGAACGAGAACGCAAAGTTAATTAAACAATTTGGTGAAAATCTATATATTTTTGTAATTGAATAGGTTAGTTGATATTTTTTGTCAAAATAATATTCGATTTTATTACACCTACGAGTTAATGATAGTAATATTGGTTATCTGGCAACTGAATAGGTTTTCCTTTAAACAATAAGTTAGGTGTATTCTTAAAATATATGTTGGTTGAATCGTTCACTTCAATTCCAGTGTACTCTTTTTTACTCAAAATTTTAAAAGAATCGATACTAGTTAACTCCACATTATCTGTTTTACTCTTACATTCCTCTACACATTCAATTGAATAAAGATTATTCATATTTAATTCTTTTAATATAATTTGATAGTACTTGCCCAAAGATTCAATGCGAATAAATCCTATAGCAGAATTTAATTCATAGTTTATTATAGGTGGTTGCAGTTTTAAAATATCAATTGTATTTTGTTTTCTGTTATCCAGCCTCAAAACAGTTTTGCCTTCTCCTAAATATAAGGCAGCTAAACTAATTCCTCCATTAGCGTTCCTAGTAATATTATTAATGTATGAATTTAAATCAGAAGATTCGTTTAATAGAGAGTATTGAAAATTTAATATATCTTTGGGTGTATAACGATCTTTAGATAGCATGTTATCTTTATTATCAGTTATATGTTTTAATTCTGCTACTGGTGTAAATCTATACATAAGTGTTAATCCAATGGACCATAGAGTAAATGTAAGAGCAATAAGCCAAATTAATTTATTAAAAACTTTTTGGCTTTTATATCTATTTAGAATATAAGCTAAGCCAATTGATAAAAATGGAACAGTAGCTATTAAAAATCTTTGTCCATAACTTCCTCCTGCCCACCATGATGGCCAAAATCCGTAAATTATTACTAAAGATGCAATAAAAACAATACTTAAAACAGATAAGAACCTTGCTTTTTTATACATTAAAATTAAACCAATTAATGCTAGGAATGCAATTGGTGTATATATAAACCAACCTCTATACTGAGAAAATAAAATATTTAAACCATTAAAAGTTGAAAAATCAAA
>CAZRHM010000196.1:0-1678 GCA_964599845.1 uncultured Candidatus Saccharibacteria bacterium | reverse complement strand
GAAGAGCTGTCACCGATTCTGGAATGCCCAAAAATGGAAATTTGATTTATGCCAAAATTCGGAAAGGCTTATCTGATTCGTTTTGAGGTCAAAATTGAAAGTTTGGGAAATATTTCCGATCGAGAATTGTGATAACTTTAATTTTACGAATTTTCTGTATACTGTAATTTTATTTCATTTTATTCTTGCATAGAAAAGATATATCTGTTTTGTTTTTACTGTAATTTAATAATATTCCAAGTCAAAGGTTTTTATTACACTGTAACCTTACTTTATATACAATGACGAATTTCATAATTCAATAACTTCCTTATGATACTGTAACATATTTTTATCTGTTTTGAAAATCGAAAATTTTATAATTTAAAAGTTATTTTAAGCCTTTTCTTACTGTATGTTCCCGTAGATTGAATGTTGTTTCGAATGCATGGGAAATTTCAAAAGCAAATTTCCTGGATCCATTCACGACACTCGAGAAGCTCATTTCCTTTTCGAGTGGTTGTTAATGAATCTGTTTCTTGGTTAAAATCAACTTTTGACCTTTTTGGAGTTTGATGAACTTATATTTCCGAGTTTTCCAATTTCGGGAAGGAAAAGCCATTGTCGAAGAAGGCCTCTAGGGGACTGTAAAACGGGACTGGCAGAACCAGGGGCGGGGTAGGACCAGCTTTGTCTTTTTTCTTCCAGAAAGCCAGTTCGATCAGAATCTTGTTCGAAAAACCGATAATCCTTCTCGATTCAAGAGGATTACGTACTTTTCCTTTTTCAAATAGTTTTAATTTTAACTTTCGAATTATAGATTTAAATTTTTTTAAATCTAAAAATTCAATAATAATTATGCTTATAAAGCTTTATAGAAAATATTTATCGAATTTTTGGAGATATTCATAAATGACTGTCTAAATTTGGTCTGGAGGATATTGGAAGACTTTGGGATCTACGGGGAAGTTTTAAGGGCTCTTAGAGATTCTGGACGTCATTATTGGATTTTCGAAGCTTCCTAAATTTGGAGTTGAAAGTATCTATTTCGAGCTTGTAGTAAGTTGTGGAAGGTTGTACGGATTTATAGGATTTTTTGGAAGATGTCGGGGACTTGTTAGACGTTATAGAAAATTCCAAAACTTTGATTTCCTATCATTATAATGACTTTTGAAATTCTTCTTGATATTCTAGAATACTTTGAACTTTACCTTCTACTACACCCTTTCCGAAAAATTCCATACTTCTCCACTAGAATCCATCAAATTCTCGAAGGTGTCAAGAACATTTAGTGATTTATATTATGATCAAAGTTTTGAGCAAAAATTGAAATTATCGAAACTTGATTTTAATTTTGCAGAATCAGGCTTTGCTAAAATTCGCCTTAGGCAATTCCCTGGATCCCGTTCTTTGTGTTTCTAAAACCGTTGGCTCATTGCTTTTTCTAATTTCGTCTTTTTAAAAATAATGCTTTTAGTCATTTTCTGACTTACCCTTTTACAAAAAATTAGGAAATTGGCAAATTTCAGTTTCTTAGAAAAATTAAAGTTATTGAAGATTATGAAAAATAAGGTATACTTTAGTAGAATATTGGAAAAGTGACTTTAATGTTATATATTTATATGTATATACCTTTTAAGTTAAATATAAGTAACAATTTCAAGGATATCTATATTTGTTTGTTTGAATAATATCTTGA
>CAZRHM010000195.1:259-1683 GCA_964599845.1 uncultured Candidatus Saccharibacteria bacterium | reverse complement strand
CTTCCGCATTTTCCGGCAAACCGGCCCTGACTGTGGCAGATCAGGCTGCTGTAGCCGCCCAGATGGACGATGAATAATCGGCACAACCCGTCGATCACTCATCACCTTACACCTTTACGTTCACAGGAGCGAATAACCGATGAAGAAAAAAACTATCCGCGACATTGAACTGACCGGGAAACGCGTGCTGGTTCGCGTCGACTTCAATGTGCCGGTCGAGAACGGCACAATCACCAATGACAAACGGATTCGCGAAGCAGTTCCGACCATCCGGTACCTCATCGACCAAAAACCGAAAGCGGTCATCCTGATGTCACACTTTGGGCGACCTAAGGAAGGCCCCGATCCACAGTATTCGCTGGCCCCGGTTGCCCCGGCATTGTCGAAGCTGATCGGTCAGGACGTACACTTTGCTGAAA
This sequence comes from uncultured Candidatus Saccharibacteria bacterium, assembly GCA_964599845.1. Classification (GTDB taxonomy): domain Bacteria; phylum Patescibacteriota; class Dojkabacteria; order J137; family J137; genus CAZRHM01. The sequence goes on along the minus strand of CAZRHM010000195.1, from coordinate 1,264 downwards.
ACTGCATCGGTCCAGTTGCTGAAAAGGCCGTTGCTGACCTGCCCGAAGGGGGCATTCTGCTGCTGGAAAACACCCGCTTTCACAAGGGCGAAACCAAAAACGACCCAGAAATGGCAAAGGGGCTTGCGGCGCTGGGCGATATATGCGTTAACGATGCCTTTGGCTCTGCGCACCGGGCACATGCCTCAACAGTGGGTGTTGCCGAACATCTTCCGGCGGTGGCTGGCTTTCTGATGGAAAAGGAGATCGACTATCTGGCGACAGCGATAGAAAATCCGCAGCGGCCATTTGTAGCTATTCTCGGCGGCGCAAAGGTTTCAGATAAAATCGCTGTCATCGAAGCCCTCCTCACCCGCGTCGACAAACTGCTCATTGGCGGGGGCATGGCGAACACGTTCTTCAAGGCTCAGGGTTACACGATGGGCAACTCCCTGGTTGAAGAAGACTCCGTTGAAATCGCCAAAAAACTGCTGTCCGACGGCGGCAGCAAACTCGTCCTGCCCGTTGATGCGGTCATTGGCGAAGCGTTTGAAAATGATACGGCGCAGCGGACGATTGATGTCAGGCAAGGTGTCCCCGATGGTTGGGCGATCTACGACATCGGCCCAAAGACTGTTGAGCTTTTCAAGTCGCACCTGACGAGCGCAAAGACGGTTGTCTGGAATGGTCCGATGGGCGTATTCGAGATGCCAAACTTTGCCAAGGGCACAAACGCGGTAGCTCAACTGCTTGCCGAAGCGACCCGCAGCGGGGCTGTCACAATTATCGGGGGTGGCGACTCAGCAGCGGCAGTCGAAGAGGCTGGCTTCGCCGATCAGGTCACACACATTTCAACCGGCGGCGGCGCAAGCCTCGAAATGCTGGAAGGCAAAACCTTACCCGGTGTTGCCGCATTGCAGGATCAGTAGCGCAACACTTGATTGATTACCGGCGCCAATTTGTCTACACTAGGATGAACAACGAGGAGAACAATGCGAACACCGATCATTGCTGGAAACTGGAAAA
>CAZRHM010000195.1:0-249 GCA_964599845.1 uncultured Candidatus Saccharibacteria bacterium | reverse complement strand
CACAAAACGCCGCGCGAGTCCGCAGCATTCGCGGCGGATCTGGCTCCCCTTCTGGCTCCCTTCACGTCGGTTGAGCGGGTCGTTTGCCCAACTTTTCTGGCGCTCACGGCTGTTGCTGAAGTGCTCGCAGGTACAGACATCAGCGTAGGCGCTCAGGATGCCCACTGGGAGGCTCAGGGAGCCTATACGTCTGAAGTTTCGGCGGCCATGCTGCAAGGCATCGCCCGCTACGTCATCATCGGACATTCC
>CAZRHM010000194.1:0-1686 GCA_964599845.1 uncultured Candidatus Saccharibacteria bacterium | reverse complement strand
TGTAGGCTCTGGTGGTGCTGGTGGAAACCAATCGGGTAGCTTTGCTCCCAGTGGATTTCTTGGGTTTACTTTAGGAGAGATGGGGCAAGGAGTAGCAGCAGGAAGTGCATATACTGGAGCATTGAAAGCATATGCAGAAGCAAATGTTAATTACCAATACAAATATGCTTCCAAAACTCACACAGCCGAGCAGTTGACCAAGATGAATGCAGCTCGAATGAGCAAAATAGCAAAAATAGCTGACAAAGCTAGTGCAAGATTAACAATTGTTTCGGCAGGAGTTACTGTTATTGACGGCTTAAATAACGGTTGGCAAAACCATCACACGGCTGACTTGGCAATTACCGGAGCGTTGTATGTGATTGCAGCTTCAAATCCATTGGGCTGGGTAGTTGGTGGCATTTATTTTATTGCTGATGTGGCGGTACAATCTCATACCGGAAAATCTATTACTGAAAATTTATTTGATTAAAAATATTAACGTTATGTATACTTGGTTGTTTTTTAAAGTTTATGATTATTTTAGAAGTATAAATAACCATAATCCAGCTTTACACTCTAGTTTATTAGTGTTTTTTGCACAAATTGTTCATGTAGCCGTATTGTTATTTGGATTAGCTAAAATATTTGATTTTAGCATACCACTAATTAGTGCAGATAAAACTACAAATAAATTAATATTTATGCCATTTCTGTATCTTTGGTCAGTTTTTGTTACCAAATTCTACAAGAACAAGATTAAAAAGAATCATATAAATTATGATGTAAATCCTATAAACCTTTATCAATTATTACTAATAGTTTTTGTTATTATATTTATACCCCTGTATATAGGAATAAGATTGTCCGGCGGTCAAATATGGAGATTTGATTAAAAATATTAACGTTATGTATACTTGGTTATTTTTTAAAATTTATGATTATTATAGGAGTAAGAACAATGATGACCCTGTCTTTAACTCATCGACATTAGTGTCTATTGCTCAAGGTGTACACGTAATCTTATTATTATCCGTTTTATCTAAATTTTTTGATTTTAATTCTATTTGGGGTGACTCTAATAAGTCTATAAGTAAGTTTTTTTACATACCTATTTTTTGTATATGGCTGGTTTTAGTTTATCGCTATTATAGAAATAAGGTAAAATCAACGAGACCCCTTGAGGCACCCATAAGCCTATATAAATTAATCATAATAATATTTGTTGTTATTATCATACCTATATATTTTATAATTAAGCTGTCTGGAGGAGAAATATGGAGATTTGATTAAAAATATTAATGTTATGTATACTTGGTTGTTTTTTAAAGTTTATGATTATTTTAGAAGTAAGAATAATGATGAACCACTGTTCAATAGTGTTGGGGTTGTTTTTTTTTGCTCAGGTTGTTCATATTTCATTATTGGCTTTGATTTTTTCGAAAATATTTGATTTTAGAATTCCTGTATTTAGTTCTGATAATTCTACTAATAAGATGCTTCTGTTGCCTTTTATGGGATTATTTTTGATTTTGATATTTTATTATTACAAAAGAAAAATAAAGAAATATACTTATACCGATAATGGTAAATCAATAAACTTATTTAAACTAATACTAATCGTATTTTTAGTCGTTCTAATCCCCTTATATCTTGTTATTAAATTATCTGGAGGGGAAATATGGAAATTTGATTAAAAATATTAAC
>CAZRHM010000193.1:0-1736 GCA_964599845.1 uncultured Candidatus Saccharibacteria bacterium | reverse complement strand
GCGAGGTATAATGTTCAATTAACCACGTCACCCGCCATTGAGCCAAACGCCTGTTGTGTGCTGTTATTCTTTCAGTCGTCTGCATACTTCTGCTATTAAAACGTCAATGTCTTGTGAAAAATTAACCTGAGTATTATTCGGAAGAGATTCTGTCTTTCTTATATGACTATGCAAATAGCTGTCAGCAATTTTTCTTAGTGACTTGTCTAAATGAGTCATATGCTCTTTGAAACTTCTGCTTCCATTTTGTCCATACACATTTTGAAAGTCAGCAACTCCAAATAATGGTGGAATATGGTCGATTAATGCACGTGTAAGCATTACAACCGCTAAATAAGCTTCGTTTTTATAACAGATATTCAATTCTTCGCAGTATCTAATCATTTTTTTTAAGTCAAACTTATCTGAGCTAAGAGATTTCAATTCTTCAATTCTTTCGGAATTTACAAAGTCGCCATTGTCCTTAGTCTCTGATTTCTTTGGTTGATTTTTTGGTTCACTTAGCTGTCTGATTCCTGAATCAATAATGTTTTGATACTCCAAATACATTTTATAGTTAAAACTTCCGAATTCATCTTCATTGTCGTAAAGTAGAGCCTTCATTCTCTTCAACCAATCAAGTGGGTCTTTGTATTTGTTTAGTTGATAGTTAATAAAGTCAAGCCGTTCCAACGAACTGAATTCTTGCATTTTTTCAAGAAGGGCTGAATTGAAACAACTGTCACATAGTTTTCCGTCTTTTTTGAAAGAGCTGCACCTTTTTTCGTCAAGAACAATATCAAACTTGTCGGCATTTTCAGCACTTGTTTGATAAACTCTTTCGTCAAAATATTTATTTCTTGTATTGATATTTGGCATTCTTTGTTTCGTTTGGGTCTGTCTTTATAATAGCACACAACGTTTTTGCGTGTATGTGCAGTAGCGGATTAGAAGCACTTTCCTGTCCGTTTAGCACAAAGTTTCTTAGAAGTACATACCTTCGGTTTACCACTTCACCCGCTATTGTCACATACACGCTGTTAGCGGGTCGTTGTTCTGTTCCATTATTTTTGCTTTGTGTTCGGAAATTTGTCTTTGACTAAATTTAGCTCAATTCCATATTCCAAATATGCTTTTAATCCGTCCAAAACGGTTGTAAATCCTCCTGTATTGTTGTTTATTGCTACAATTAAATCGTCTCCTGTTTGGCTAAAGCCATAATTTTTAATAACCACATAAGTTGTTTTATCTGTCAATGCAGTAAATTCAAAGTCAACAGTTGTTGCAGGGTCATCCCATTCAAAGGAAATTTTTTTGTTCGGCACAATTTCATTGACTTTTACGTCTCCCGAAACATTGTACATTTCCCATTCCCAAGTAATAGTTTTGCCCACTTCAAGTCGACCACTTGATTTTGTAAACCAAAATTTGGTTGTAATAGCTGGGTCAATAAAAGCCTGAAAAACTTCTGATATAGGCTTTCTTATCATCATTTGACATTCTACTGTCGGTAATTTGCTTTTCTCCATATTGTTTTCCGTTTTTTATGTGAATATTTCTGTTTTTGTCTGTTGGTTAGTTTAGTATACTGTTTTTCCATTCTTCTTCAGTCATAAGTGTCTGTTTATTTGACTAAGTGTCGTTTTACAATGCCCGCTAACGTTTTGCAGCTACCCGAAGGGCGGGACTTTTACCACAAAACTTGATTTGAAAAACTAATGTTTGATTAAGCACAAAACTGTCTTTGGAACACGAAA
>CAZRHM010000192.1:0-1751 GCA_964599845.1 uncultured Candidatus Saccharibacteria bacterium | reverse complement strand
GAACAAAAAGAATACTTTAAGAATAATTTATTTTCTTAAGTGATTTGTAAAGGAGTCATTTAAATGAAAGTAAAGATTACTATAAAAGGAAAGTCATCACTTACAAAGGAAGAAAGAAAATTAAGAGCAGAAGCAAGGCGGTTAGTATCTATGGCAAATAAACGATTACGACGATTAGAACAACAAAACTTAATAAATTCACCTGCTTATAAAAAATGGATTGAAGATGGTGGGCAAAAATTTAGTGTAAAAGGAAAGAGCATGGAAGAAGTAAAGCAGGAAGTAGCAAGGATGAACAATTTTTTAAAGAACCAAACTTCAACGGTTAGAGGAGCAAAACAATATTTTAAAAATGTTGCTAAAGAAGTTGGAATCAAAAAATTTGATGATTTTTCGGATTTACAAAGAAAATTAAACACATTTTTTGAAACCACAGCTAAAATAAAGGAATATTTATATAATGCGAAAGAAATAGGAGTAGCTATTGGATATCAAAAAATATGGGAAGTTGTAAGCGATTATGTAGAAGAAATTGGACATGAATTAGAATTAACTGAAGAAAATGTATTAGAAATGGCTGAAAAGATAACTGAAAGTGTTGGTTATAGTGAAATGGATAGAATGTTGGATAAGTGGTTAGATGAATTATTTGAATAGTTAGCGGGTGATGGAATGAATATAAACATAGAATACACCGTCACAAAAAAATATGATTACCATAATAAACGATCTATTGAATATTTAAATATCGAGTGTGCTTTTGATATAGAAACTACTTCAACATACGTAAATAATGAAAAATTTGCTTATATGTATTTATGGGGTTTTGGTTTAGGTAATGGTGAAGTATTATATTATGGTAGGACATGGGAGGAATTTAAGATATTTTTAAATGAATTATCTAATGAATTGAATCTACATGAAAATAGAAGATTAGTTTGCTATGTCCACAATTTAGGATTTGAGTTTCAGTTTATGAGAAAACATTTTAAATGGTTGAATGTTTTTTCAGTTGAAGAGCGAAAGCCTATAAAAGCCTTGTGTTCACTAGGAATTGAATTTAGAGATAGTTATATTTTAAGTGGTTATAGTTTGGAAAATACTGCTAAAAACTTAAATAAGCATAAAATAGAAAAGTTAGTTGGTGATTTAGATTATCATTTAGTAAGACATACAAAAACACCTGTAACGGAAGATGAATTAAGATACTTAGAAAATGATATTTTAATCATTCTTTACTATATTAATGAGCAAATAGAAATTTATGGTGATATAACTAAAATACCTCTAACTAATACAGGAAGGGTAAGGGAGTATGTAAAAAATAAGTGTTATTATACCGAAGGTAAAAGCAAATATAAGTCAAGTAAGGGTAAAATGAGAAATTATAGAGAAATAATTGATCGTTTAACATTGGAATTAGATGAATATTTAAAATTGAAATGGGCTTTTATGGGTGGTTTCACCCATGCCAATGCTTTTTATACTAATAAGGTTTTAAAAGAAGTTTTCTCTATGGATTTTACTAGCTCTTACCCATCAGTAATGCTTTCCGAAAGGTTTCCTATGGGTAAGGGTTTTAAGCCTACAAAGGAAGAAATATTGAAAAATGGATATGATTATTATTTAAATAATTTTTGTTGTTTAATTGGAATTAGCTTTGTGGATCTTAAAAATAAATTCCATCATGATACTTATTTGTCTGAAAGTAAATGTAAAATTCAGGGTGAAAAACTTATAAATAACGGAAG
>CAZRHM010000191.1:0-1762 GCA_964599845.1 uncultured Candidatus Saccharibacteria bacterium | reverse complement strand
ATGGGTTAAAAGAGATACTGCCACAGGCAGATTTATGGATGTTAAACAAAATGGTTCTCCGTTTAAAGGAGTAAGAAAAGAAAAGTAGAAATTATGGAAGATTATTATTATTTCAGAGCACAGAGATTTTTCATAGATAAAGAAAAATCTACAAATCGTATAAACTCAGACGATTTACTAGCGTTAATCAGCAATGAAGAATTTAAAGAGCTGTTAATCAATAAGTACAGTTTAGATCAAACTCTTGTCATCGAAATTGAGGGTATTGATGAATTGCTAGAGCATGTTAAGAGGTACGCAGAAAGGTTTAATTTGATCAGATTGGAAGTAGCAGACGATCAGGTTATGTCTCATCTCGAGTTTGACAGCATGACAAATGAACCTCGTTACAAATTCAATATTACTTGTGGTACAGAAGGAGAGGTGGTGCACGAAAATTTAGAAGTGACTGCAATTTACGATTCGGTTAATCTGTTTTACAAGGATAAAGATTTAACACAGTATGTAAAATCCTTAAAAAAGCATAAAAATAAGTCGGCACTACTTGATGATTTAAACGCATCATGGAAAAATCACTACGTTAGAAATCCAACTGCAGTAAAAAGTAAGTTATTCAGAATTTTAAAAAATGGGGAGAATCATTATCTCAAAAGCATCAATACTACGTCTTACAAGGAATATGGTATTAAGGAATCTTTTGTTGTTGCTGTATTGGAACTGTTTAAATTAAAAACTCAAAGTACCGATTTCGATTTTGAAATTTCATCGGTATTGTTAAGTGAATCTGAAATTGATCTGATTATTTCTAAAAAGAAAAGCGTTAAGCTTGGTAATGCGGGTATGGTTAAAAGTTCTATTTCTATCAGAAATAATGATCAGGGTCATGTATCGTTCGGTGTATTTAGTACATTGGAATTCTATGCAGCCAAAGATGCGGATGCAAGAGTATTTCTCTTTCCGGAGAGCGAAGATCAATCAATAAAGAATTTTAGAAGATCAGCCCATAATGTAATTCCGGAGACTTTCTTAGAAATCCATTCCGAAATTAGTTCGCTTTTGAATAAAGCAGAAGAGTTAAAAACGGATTATTATTTTTTAAAAGATTCAGCAAATTACGATCAGCTACGCCAGAAAATAGATGAAAAACTTATCACGAATAACAGTGCATTTAAAAGTGTTACCGGTCTTAAAGATCTTTTTAATAGGGAAAAATCTGGTCACGTAGATAATCTTGGTAAGCTTCTGTCAATATGTGGTAAAGCCGAAATGTTAGAAATGGAATCCGATGTAAGGTTTAAGTTAAGATATTTAATTTCTAACGTACTGCTTTATAATAAAAATAATTTTTAGTGGAAAAACAGGTGTTCTCAGTGAATGCCTGTTTTATTGGTGCTATATTGCACCGTTTCCTCGCACCAGATTATTTTACAAGACCCAAATAATTCGCAAAACTATAACCGGTATTAGAATTGCAAAATAGTTTTACTACCCCCTTCAAAAAAATATAAAAAGGGATTTAAAATTTTTCTATTGAAAAAAAAACAACTAAAAAGAAGCTAAAACCGTTAACCTCTCCAAATCTTCCAGAAAATATTTCGATATTTGGTCAGAGTTGGGTACAAAAAAAACGTTTATGTTTCATAAACGTTTTTTCTTTTTAGAAATAAACTGAAATCATTTCTTATCTGTAATATATATTTCAGTTAGCCCATCGTCTGATTTGAAGCTAATATTGTAACCGGTTTGCTCTGTTATTTTTACC
>CAZRHM010000190.1:0-1770 GCA_964599845.1 uncultured Candidatus Saccharibacteria bacterium | reverse complement strand
AAGTATGAACTTTATTACGAAGTAGAGAGGCTACTGGAAGAAACAACAATTAACAAAGATCTTAATCCGGGTATAAAATCGAAGGAGGAATGGAAAATAGAAAAGAAGGTGGAAATAGTACATAATGAATCGGGCTTGTTTAAAGTAAGTTTTATAATAAATGAGAGAAATAAAAACTATGAATATATTATACTAGTAGCAGCAAGTACGGATGAAAAATTTTAAGGGATATACTTTATTGGAAACCGTAATAGCGATGGCGCTTATCACTATTATTATCAGTATGGTTTATTTCACCTATTCCTACTTTACAAAAAATGTATATGAATTTTCCAAAATGACATCAGAAGATATCAATGTGACTATGTTCTATGATCGCCTTAAAGAAGAGTTTTATATGTCAGATAATGTAATTGTTGAAAATACAAATTCTTTTATCATATCATTTTATGACGAAAAACAGATAGCCTATAGCTATGATCAAATTTTTTTGTATAGAAGATACCATAATAGTACTGATTCGATAAGAATTTCGGATGTATTAATTCACCGGCTTGATGATCATGAATCTAAAATTCAAAGTATTTTGATTAAAGCGGTTTTGTATGAAAAAGAAGTTCCGTTATATGTTTTTAAAAAATATTATACCGACAGCAATCCAATTTTTTCAGAATGAGTATTGATATCAGCCACATACAAAGTACAAAAAGAAGAAAACTATTTAACGATGAAAACGTTTCAAGTCAAAAGGTAACCAGTAATATTTTCTATAGGAAGATATCAGACAAAAAGAAGGCATTTATATATAAGGATCTTGCAATTTTATTAAAGGCGGGAATTGATTTTAAAACCTCATTGACCATTATAAAAGACCAGCAAAAAAACAAAAAAGACAAAAAACTGTTAGAATATTTGTTGGAAAATGTGGTAAAAGGAAAACCTTTATACGAAACAATGCATATGTCAGAAAATTTTAGTGACTATGAGGTATTCAGTGTAAAAATAGGTGAAGAAACACATATGTTAGGTGCTATTTTGGAAGAATTACAAAAATATTTTGAAAGAAAAGTAAAACTGAGAAAACAAGTATTGTCTATACTTGCATACCCTGCTTTTATTATGATATTGACATTTGCAACCTTGTATTTTATGCTTACTTATGTCGTGCCTTTGTTTGAATCGGTGTTTAATCAGTTTAACAAAGAATTGCCAAAACTGACAAAAACGATTATTTATTTCTCTGAAAATATCGATTTATATTTTATCGTATTCATTTTGGTAGTACTGATTTCTATGGTGTTCTATTATGCCCTAAGAACAAAGGAATCGTTTAAAAATATTAAAAGTAAGATTATACTTAAATTACCCTTTTTTGGCAAACTGATAAGAGAAATTTATTTAGCCCGATTTTGTCAGGCCATGGCTTTATTGATGGTTTCAAAAACATCTTTACTAGAGGCTTTGTCCTTAGTTAAGCAAATGATAAACTTTTATCCTGTTACTAAAGCTCTTGAAAAGGTAGAAACAGATATATACAAAGGAAACAGTTTAGGAGAATCTCTCTCAAAATTCAAAATTTTTGACAATAATATGATTTCTATGATAAAAGTCGCAGAGCAGATAAATCAATTAGATACCATGTTCTTAAAATTATCAAAGCATTATGAAGAAGAAGTCGATTATAAGACAAAAATAATCGGAACAATCATAGAACCGGTGCTTATATTGATAATTGGCAATTTGATAGCAATAAATATGCAATAGATATTT
>CAZRHM010000189.1:1181-1784 GCA_964599845.1 uncultured Candidatus Saccharibacteria bacterium | reverse complement strand
GTACGATATATAGATTTTGAAAATATGGACTATAGAAAAACTGCACGAATGTTTAAGCTATTGCCTCATAGATTCTTCCCTGAATACAATTATTCTATTTGGATTGATGCAAGTATAAAAATAGTTCATAAAGATATCGTTTCAATAATGCTTGAAGTGTTAGATAAACATGATCTCGCAGTTTTTAGACACATGCATAGAAATACTTTAAAGGAAGAGGTTAATTCATGCATTGAACGAAATAAAGATAATTCGTATATTTTAATAAAACAATATAGTAAATATCTTAAAGAAGGTTTTATTGAGTCAGGACTTATCGAGTCAGGCGTTCAAATTAGACGCCATATGAGTAACAAACTTATAGAGTTTAACGAGCTCTGGTGGGAGCAAGTAGAAAAATATTCAATCCGTGATCAAATTAGTTTTCCTTATGTTTTATGGAAAACTAATTTGCAATATTATAAATTACCTGGATACATATGGGAAAACAAACTTTTCCATGTTAAGCAACATAACACAAAAAGTAAAACATTTGCAGCAAAAGAAATCGGTGTAAATAGAATAAAAGAATTAAAAGATTATATTCGATGGTATAAATCTACA
>CAZRHM010000189.1:0-1171 GCA_964599845.1 uncultured Candidatus Saccharibacteria bacterium | reverse complement strand
ATTTCTCTTTTAAATCCTCCAACTATGCCCTTTCTCACCTTTAAAGAATTTTTATTATTTAAATTTTTAGTTCCAATTCTAGAAAAATCTTCTGGATTATTTTTTGAGAAGTTGATTTCGTACTTTTTCATGTTCTCAAAATTTGAATCAGTAATTGATTTGTGTAATATTTTTTCATCTACTTCATCAAAAATAAATTTTATTAGCATACTAAACTCTTGTATAGTTTCTTTTTTTAATTTTGAATATTCGATAACTAAGCTATCACGATGATTTTGTGCAAAGTTTAATAGTTTAATTACAAAGTCAGATTGAACTTCAATGCCGTATATTTCAGATTTAACAAATTCTTCTAGGTTATTAATTTTTTTACCTTCCCTGTTAATTTTATGATGATAATACGAAACTACAACATCTCGTGGATCGCGGACAATAACTATAAGTTTTTTATTAGCCAATACTTTTTTATGAATTATTTCTATATTTTTTTTAATATCTTGATCATAATTAAATATGTTGTGTGAAAAAATAAGGCTTTTTTGCGGATTGTTAGTGTTATGTTTTTTAAATTCTAAATCAAACTCATAACCATACTTTAGTTCAATATATTTTGCTAAAAAAAATCTTACCCATGTTCTTCCAGATTTTGGAAAAGAGGTAATAATTATTTCGTGATTTTGCAATTTCTCCTTATGCAAAGAGTCACTATTGTTTTTAATAAATCTATTTAGAAATTTCATAGTTTATAAATTTAATTGTTTCAAGTAATACTAGATTTTACTTTTTATTCTTCTTATAACCTTATAAATAATAGAGTTTTTAAATCTACCCATTAATCTCATTAAAATGTAATTTCTAATATTTTCGTCAAACATATCCATTAGTTGATTTGTATTTAGCCTACTAGTGTTTTGATTTTTAATACTTTTTTTAATAATCTGGTATATATCTTTCTCGTAGTTCGTTTTGCTTTGAAGTTCGCTAACAAGGTTAAATGCATTATTAATTCTTTTTTCTGCTTTATCTTTTTTTAGCTCATTATAAGCTTCAAGTAACTGATTAAGATTACCTGGTTCAAAAACATAGGCAGTTTTTTCGCTTACAAATTCAGATAGACCTCCTTTAGTTGTAGAAATTAGTGGTGTTTTAAGTAGCATAGTTTCGAATGCAA
>CAZRHM010000188.1:0-1789 GCA_964599845.1 uncultured Candidatus Saccharibacteria bacterium | reverse complement strand
GATTTCTATGAGTTTTATCAACAACACACTTTCCATTATTGCTGTTCGATTTGTTTTTACAGGCATATTCTCGGCCTCGACGAACAGACCGCTGAAAACACTTGTTCAGAATCCACTTAATTATTCAAATTCACCTTGAAAAAGCCAGCACATCCATCACAACTGTAAATCCCGTAATGTTTTCCCGAACTATGATCATGACAAACTTTACACGGCACATCCAGCAAAATTCTACCTAAAAAGTTTACTCTTAAAACTTAATTTTTTTCCAGAATTTATTAATTATTGAACCATCATTCTAGTTTCCCCCGGTTGTTCAAATATTTTGGATTGCTTGAATTTTTAGAAAAATTCTAAAATAAAGTTTTTATTGACATTTTGCTCTTGATTTGCTGACGATACAGTAAACCACTCAAAAATGCCTACGGGCAACTTTCTGGCCTTTCACGAAAGTGGTTCCCGTTCAATTTTTGCCTATGGCAATTTGACTATTGCTTTTTGCCATCTTTGAGTGTTTTAGCAAAAAGTAATAAGTGAAGCTCTTTTCAAAATTATTAATTATAAATTTGACGATGAAAAAATAAGTTTTAAAAAAGGAATCTTAACTCATTTTAAAATTATTGAAAAATAAAATGACTATGAATAAAAAACATGGGAAACTTACTTGATGGAACCGTCATTTCTGATTTTTTAAAGAAGTCAACGAAGTCCGATGACGAAAGTCTTGATGAAAACTCGGAAATTTTCGAAGAGTCAGAATTAGATGAGAAATCAGCAGCTAAGAGTTTGGACGAAAATTCAGAATTTGAAGAAGATTCAAAGAATGAATTCTTCGACAGGAATTCCGAATTCACAGAGGATTCAGAAGACGAAATCTTTGACAACGCTACAGAGTCTCTCTGGACTCTGATAACAATCCAAAGTTAATAGAATAAAAATGATTCGAATTATGGTCCTGAATCACAAAGGAATCCTCCTTGAGCTTTTCAATAAAAATGGAACTAGTGCCAGAAAGACGACAACGGCGAAGATGACGGAGAACTCACTTTGTGTCCTCTAAAATGCCGTTTAGGGGCGGGTCGATGGAGTCTCATTGGTTCTTCAGTGACCAAGTACAGATTTATCTTCGACAAATTGACTCCCTTACAAAACAGGGCGGAGTCTAAAAGTGACTGAATGATTGACGTTGAATGTTCAGTACTGTAGATGTTCGTTTTTCGAAATTCGTTTTGTTTACATCGCGCATCCCAGATTCTCCTCTTTAAGGATTCATATTTAAGTTTTTTTCAAGTGTGGAACGGAATCCGGGAAAGTTGGAAGCCAGTCCAGGGAAAGCGAAAAAGTGACAAAAGACAGGATGTCACGGATAATTTCACCTGACCAAGATCCTGAATGCCAAAGCCTCAAAGCGATTTCCGACGATTAAGTCAATGATGCCATTTCGAGTCCCTTCTACGGCACTCATGTTTGATATCAAATTAATAATACTACGATTTTCTTGGAATTCAATAGAGAACTTTAGAAATAAAAATCCTAAATCTCAAAAATCCCCAAAGAATTGTTAGATTTCGCAAATTCGTGTTGAAACAATGTAGGAAACAAACTTCTTGAATGTTCCAACTAGCATCAGAATTAGGTTATTCCTTCAATACAATGAATATTTTTAACTTTTTAAAGATAATAATTAGTTACAGTAATCCAGTTTCCGGAATTTAATGCTAATTTATGAATCCTGAACTTGATATTTTTACAATCTTTTGAAACTGTAACATTCATGGTGAAAGAAATA
>CAZRHM010000187.1:0-1789 GCA_964599845.1 uncultured Candidatus Saccharibacteria bacterium | reverse complement strand
CCCGGTGTTGCAGCCAGAGGCAGGTCGCCTTCAGGAAGGCGAGGTCGGGCGTACTCTCTCCGGAGTCACTAAGGAACGCGCAAGGCGCTCGAATCCTGCCAGTGAGTCGGGCAACACCCCGTGTTACACCTCGTGGGCCACTTCCGGGCCAGTGGATTCAGTTTCGATCGCGTTCCTGAACATAGCAAGGAGCTCGGGCGCGAGCGAGCGGGGGGCGCCATTCGGGCCGAGCGCAACGAGTTCCGTGGTAGCGGTGACCAGTCGTTGAGGCGGACCCGGTTCGACGCGCAGGATCTCGTAGGAGAAGGTGAGGAACCGGGAGCGTACGCGGATCAGGCGGGTGTGGACCCGAATGAGGTCCTCATAGCGCGCAGGGGCAAGGTAGCGGATCTCGGCCTGAGCGACGGCCAGGAGCCAGCCCAGCTGTTCGAGTTCGGAGTAGTTCATGCCGAGGGAGCGGATGAGGTCCGTACGGCCGACCTCGCACCAGATGAGGTAATGGGTGTGGTAGACGAAGCCCATCTGGTCGGTTTCGGCGTATCGGACTCTGAGCGTGGTCTCGTGCATCCTCTGGCTCCCGGCGTGAAGTGCGGCCGAGTACGGCCGCCTGGCGGCGGGATTGTAGGCGAAGGGGGTCGAGGACGTCAACCGGGCTTGTCCCCGGGCACGGGGTTCGCGTACCTTTCGGATTCCATGTACGGCCCTGACTTCATCGCATCCGACGTCCACCTGGGCGCGGTCCCGGCCGGCACCGAGCGTGCCTTCCTGGCCTTTCTCGAGCACGTCCGGCTCCATGGCCGGAGCTTGTCGCTGATCGGCGACCTCTTCGACTTCTGGTTCGAGTACGGGACCATCATACCGGGAAAGCACTTCCGCGTGCTGGGCGCGCTGGCGGCGCTGGTGGAGGCGGGTGTGCGGGTGCGGATGGTTGGTGGCAACCATGACGCGTGGGGCGGTCGGTTTCTTCGGGATGAGGTCGGGGTGGAGTTCGAGGCCGACTCGATCCACTGCACGCTCGCGGGGCGGCCTGCCCTGCTGGTTCACGGCGATGGCCTGGGCCGGAGCGATGCCAGCTACCGCGTCGCGAAGCGGATCCTGCGGAGCCGGCTTGCGATCGCGCTGTTCCGCGGGCTGCATCCGGAGCTGGGTGAGGCGCTTGCCCGGCGGGTCTCCAGCACCGAGGGGAAGGCCCCGCTGGACGGTGAGAGCCATGTGGAGGCGCGGGGCCTGGAGGCCTGGGCGCGGGATCGGCTGGCGCGGGATCCGACGCTGGGATGGGTGGCGTGCGGGCACGTGCATCTCCCGGCGGTGGTGGAGGTCGCACCAGGGCAGTACTACCTGAACGCCGGGGACTGGATCCACCACCACACCTTCATCTCCATCGACGAGGCGGGCCGGCCCTCCCTGCACCGCTGGGATGCGGATCTCGCGGGCGACGATGCACGGCCGGCCACGGTGCGGCCCGATCAGGCCGCGCGGTAGAGTCCCTCCACATCCACCTGCTCGACGGCCTCCACCTGGTGGCCGAGGAAGCGGGCGCTGATCTCGCGGAAGCGCAGCGGAGAGTCGCTCACGACGAAGGCGTGCGCGGGGATTGCGTCGGACGGCGCCATGCGGCGGCCGGCTTCCAGAATCCGGCGCACATCGGCGATGGTTTCGGCAGCGGAATCCACGAGCCGAACTTCGTCGCCCAACACCTCCGCGAAGACGGAGCGGAGGAGCGGGTAATGGGTGCACCCCATGATGACGACGTCGGGATTCACTTCGCGGAACGGGGCCAGGTAGTGGC
>CAZRHM010000186.1:0-1802 GCA_964599845.1 uncultured Candidatus Saccharibacteria bacterium | reverse complement strand
TTCTATCTTCTCTGTCCATCATCATATTTGGACTTCCACCAGTACCTGCTCCACCTAGTGAAGGTGGTGTAGTACCTCCTAGCCCCGCTCCCATTTGAGGAATGGAGAATGGGTTTGCACCTAGGGGATCGAATGTTTTACTAGAGTCACTTTTTACTGAAGGTTTTGGTTTAGGCTCTTGTTTTAATTTATCGATGTATTTTTTGAGAACTAATGCTATATTTTTTGCAATTTCATCTAGCTTATTATCATCTTTAAGAATTTTAAGATCTTCGGCATTGTCTATATATAAAAACTCTACTGCAATTGCAATTGGCTTAGTTTGGTTCAATATTAGCAGTGTGCCAAGTTCGTGATCTAACTCACTCTTAGCTCCTTGGCTTTTGTATTTAGTCAGTCTGCAAAATTCATCTACAAAAAATTCTGCAAATTTTTGTGAAGTGTTATCGTTAGATTTTTCGCCTGAATACCAACTTTCAACACCTGTTTTACCGCCATCATTTACGTGAATTTCTAAAAAGATATCATTTTCTTCTTCTTTGTAGCCTGTATTGTTAATCCAGTTAATACGGTCTATTAATGGTAAGTCGATTGGTACTGCCTGAAAATCAATTTTTTGCTCACGAAGATGAGGTAATGTTTTTTCTAAAAGTTTGCGTGTTAAGTCAAACTCCCGTATTCCCTGATAAATTGCACCGGGGTTTTGACTTGTATGTGCGGCAGATATTACTAGTCTAGACATGTGTTTATTATACTATTTGCATTTTATATTAAAAGAGGTGAAGAAACTAGCGAAACAGTTTGCAAGGATATTTAAAATTAGAAGCAATAAAATCAATAATATAAGGAGTTTTACACCTTTAACAGAACGTCATAGTATAATCATATGGACAATATTGACTTAATTGGCGGCAACAGAAAATAATAAAAAATTGAAAATTGTAGAGTGGGAGGTATGGCATAACTATCTCACTTATTTTTCTATAAATCTTCCCAATTTAGAGACTGTTGCTCGTAGGATATTAAAATCAAAGCTAACCTCAACAATATACTTTTCACAAGGATATTTGATGTATAAAATAGGAAAAACAACTCAAGTTAGCGATTTCACCCTAAATTATACAAACAGAACGAAACCTGCAACGTTTACTATACCTTCTGAATTAAATGATTATGGAAGAGAAAGTACTTATCAGAGTGCATTTCTTCGGTATGAAGAGTTAAGAGCATTTTCTGATAGTTATTTGGATGAAATAAATTACATTAGGTTTCATTTGAATGTAATTTACTTAGTAGTTAAAGATAAAAAGATAGCTTTATATCCTATGGTTAAGCTATATGAGAATGGTGTGGTACTTTTTAGCTATAGAATTATAGGAAACAAAGGTGAACATAGTGTTGTCGATATTGTAGATAATTATCTGAACTTATCTGTATCAGAAATTAATGACATTGAATTAGATCCTACCATATCAAAATTTGAAGTTTTTCATTACTTAATGACACTAAAAAATTCGTTAACTAGATTTTCAGGACTTATGATTTACCTTAGATTTTCCAGCAATATATACAAACTCGCTCACGAACCTGGTGATGAAGAATTTAAATTTCAAGTAGCACAAAGTATACTAGGAAGTAATGATGAACTACTATCTTTTGATAATGTAAAGATAGCTACAATGCTGTCTTTGGAAAAAGCATTGAACAGATTCAATCCTATCAGTTATTTGATTAGGGGTTTTGTCAAACACAAATATACTCTAGGAAATTGGTGGATGAATCATCCTGCCATATATATACTG
>CAZRHM010000185.1:0-1812 GCA_964599845.1 uncultured Candidatus Saccharibacteria bacterium | reverse complement strand
TGAAGGCAATTGCTGGCAGTTTATGGGTAAATCACTAAACCACTAGTAGCATCCATTTTTTGGTGCAAAATTCTAAGAATATAGATCCCTGAATCAACAATTTCATAAAATACAATGTGGTTTTTTATATGAAAGTAACGTAGCTCATCCCAAAACTCCGACTTTGTAGATCCGATTTTTGGGAATTGCGCTAAGTATTCAATTTCTGTAGTCAGATTATTGTAGTATGTATCTGCTTTTTTCTCACCCCATTTGTAATAGGTATACATCCATATTTCTACTAAATCTGACTCGGCCAATTGCGAAAATGTGATTTTACTTTTTTCCATATACTTGCTTCTTAGCCATCTGCCTTATCTGTTCAAAAGATTTTGTAGAGTTCTTACCTTCAAGCATTTGCTTCTTTGCTGGAACTAACAGCATTCTTAATTTTTCTAGATTTGTTCTATAAAGCTGGTGCCTTATAGCCTCACGCACAAATTCGCTTGTATTACTGTACAAACCAGATTTTACAATTGTCTTTATCTCAGATTCAAGTTGTCTTGTTAGTGCTATATTCATAACTAAATTATAAAGCACATAGGATCTATGTCAATATATGTACATACTTGGACATAATGTGATTATTTCTTGTCTCTTTTTGTAAGCTTAACTATTTCGCTAACAGTTAACGGCTTACGGCTTAGCCTCGCAATCATATTCGTGATCTTCATTATTGGCTCAATCCTATTCATTATTAATATTTTAATCATACTCAATTATATCCAACTTAATGCTAAAATACTCTAACTTAGCAAACTATTATGCAAAACGAATTAGTTAAAACCACTACAGCCGATAATCTTATTTTAAATGGACTTTATTCCAAAGGTGATAAAAATAAATCAGCAGTAATATTTATTCACGGATTTGAAGGAGACTTTTTTAGTCACCGATTTATTAAGCAAACTGCAGATTTGTTAAAACAAAACGGCAATGCGTTTGTTACGGTTCAAACTCGTGGAACAGGAATTAAATCTGAATTTATTGAAGCAGACTTTGAAGGCAGAATTGTAGGTGCACATTATGAGTTACTGGAAGAGGCCTATTTAGACATAGACGCATGGATAGATTTTTTAACTAAAGAAGGATATAACAACATTGTGCTTGCCGGACATTCACTCGGAACTTTGAAAATAATTAGACATCAATTTGAAGGTAAACATAAAGATTTAGTTAAAAAACTAATACTACTCTGCCCTTTCGACAAAAACGGTGATGCAGAAGTAAATTCTAAAGGCGAATGGAGAGAAGTTGTGAAATTTGCAAAGCAGAAAGCTAGTGAAGGAAAAGGAAGTGAATATGTTAATTCAAAAATTGGAGATAATTATGGAGCGAATTCAATGAGCTATCAAACCTTTGCCTCGTGGTACCACGAAGATGATTTAGGATGTACTTTTGATTTTTATATTAAAGATTATGATTTTCCAGTTTTAAATTCGTTAGAGATTCCAGTACATACAATTGTTGGAACTAAAGATGAGTTTTTACATTTATCAAATCCTGAAAATCCACAAGAGGCAATAGATATTTTATTAAAGAATCTTAAACAAGGTTCGGCAAAATTAATTACTGGGGCAACGCATAACTTTAGAGGTTATGAAGAGATCGTTGCAAGCGAAATCTTAAATTTTATAAATAGATAATGTTCAAAGCCCTCTTTATTGACCTAGATGGAGTAATAATAAAAGCAAGGCACAAATATTTTAGCGATCGACTATCAGAAGAACATAATATACCTATAGAAGAAATTCTTAAATTTTTTAAAAACGA
>CAZRHM010000184.1:0-1819 GCA_964599845.1 uncultured Candidatus Saccharibacteria bacterium | reverse complement strand
TAACTCTAAAGCTAGTGTTATACCTATTGCACCCGATCCAGTACCTATATCTGCAAATTTAACTTGTTTTGTTTGTTTATTTAAATGGTTTAATGAAATTTCAATAATTTGCTCAGTTTCTACCCTGGGAATTAACACATATTCATTTATAAAGAATTCTCGGCCATAAAATTCTGCGGAATTTGTAATATATTCAACAGGTTTTTCTCCACATTCATTTATTCTTTGTAAATCAAAACCGTGCTTAAGTAAGTGATTTGTTTCGACGGGTGTTAATTTTCTCATTATGTATTTTAACAAGAAAATTAACTTTAATTATGTATTAAGCATTTTGCTTAGACCAAGCACAATCTCGATATACATAAATTATTTATTATCTTTGTCTTTAATTTCCTTAACTACATATACAAGCTTTAGAATTTTTCCTTCTTGTTTAATTTCTTCTTCGCCATTTTCAATTAATTCTAGTCTGATCATTTCCTTTAATAGATCCATCCTTTCTTTTATTTGCTTTACTTTCTCAGATAAATCTTTAATTTTTTCATCTTCTTTCATTTTATCTCTAAGTTCTTTTACTTTCTTGCTTAGTTTTTCTAATTCTTCGTAATCTTCGTGCTGAATTTTTAGATCTTTAAGGTCTGCTCTAAGTGTCGATGCTTGCTTTTTTAGCTTAAAGTATTCTAATCCTTTATCTAATCCATCATCTGCATATTGTTGAATAATTTCGTCGGCCATATAAATTTGTTTAAAAAGTTAAGAGTTAAAAATATGGTATATTGTTATTAGATCTTATTTATTAAGTATTTAATAATGCGATTTACTATAACTGCTCCAGATCTAACTCAACCAACTTACCAGACTTTAGAAGAATATTCAAAAAAAAGATTCGCAAAAGTAGAAAAATTTTTAAGAAAAACCGATGAGACGGATCATGAAATTAGAATTAGCGTAGAAAAAACAGGTGATATTTTCAACGTTGTTGTAGAAGTTTTTACTCCAGTGCATGTTGTTACAAAATGTAAAGATAGAGATATGCGGAAATGTATTGATAAAGCTGCAGATACGCTAATAAGACAATTACGTGAAGGACACGACAAACATGTAGAAAATAAAATTAGAAGAAGAGTTGTTGATAAGTTAAGAAGGGTGAGGGAGAGGTTTAGGTAGAAAACTATGCTTCAGGTATATCAAAAAACATTTCTACCATCATTGCTGCTACAGAAAATTTGACCGCTATATTTTTGTAAAGATCAGCAGATAGCTCAGTTACGGTAACTTTTTTGTTACCTTGCTCATCAACTTCAACTATGACTTCTTGACTCACTGCTGAAGCTAATAAATATATTGTATTTGTATAGTATGATTGTAATCTAGCAACTAATGATTTAATCTGATCAGAGTCTTGCATTCTATTAATCTGTTCAGCTACCGCAGTAGCAGTAGGAGTTAAATCATCATCTTTGGGATTAATCATATCTGTTGAAAATAATACTTTGAAAATTCCTTCTAAATTGTTTTTTTGTGTATCATTAAGATTTTTTTGTGAAAAATGATTAAAAGTTAATTCTGAAAAGAATTTAAGGATCTCTTTAGAATCTTGTAGTCGTGTATCATCAAAGCCTGTGGTATTGTCAACTAGCTTACCATACGATACACCTGGAGTCATTGATGATATTGGCAACTTTGAAATTTGAACTAGTTGGTCTTCAGTTATCTTACCTTCTTCAATTAGATCCTTAAGGTCTCCGATTATTTTTATAGTTTTGCCGTTTAAACTTCTTAAAAAAACTTCAACATCTACTTCAAAATCAGTAAGTTT
>CAZRHM010000183.1:0-1823 GCA_964599845.1 uncultured Candidatus Saccharibacteria bacterium | reverse complement strand
TATACAACACATTTTTCAACCCGGACAGCACCGCCGTATTTGTATCTGCCATCGACTCCACCGAAAATCTCATCCAAGACACCGTGTGGGTAAAATTCAACGAGTCGAAAAGAGCTGGAGAGGCTTTAAATCTCACACTTACGCCGGATAACGGGGGCGTGATCGACGAAAACTTTGTGGCAAACTTCAAATTTAATAAGCCCATACGCCACGTAGACTACGATAGTATCATTATGCGATACGACACCATCCCCATAGCCGTAGTCTCCAAACCCGAACAAATACTCACCAACAAAAACCAAACGAAATTTGAGGTACGCATACCATTGAGTAAGCCGCAGATCGATTCGGTAAAAACCATGCTGGACAGCCTGAGGTCCGAACAGGAAGCCCAACTCCGTGATTCACTCGCTGTGGCTGACAGTCTCACCCAGGAACAAACATCGGAACCCAAACAGATAAAGCGAACCATGAGCCAAGGTGCAGCACCCAAGCAACAAACCCCGAAAGGGCTACACTTATACCTTGGAAAAACGGCCTTTATCAGTGTGGAGCAGGACAGCTTTCCTCAAAAGATGCCGACTTACAAATTTGCCAACCCGGAAGACTACGGCATTATATCCGGCACAGTAGAAACAGAATACCCGTCTTTTATCCTCCAACTCACCAACGAACGACAGGAAGTCATCAAAGAAATCGTCAATCAGAAAAAATTTGAATTCACCCTTATCCCTCCCGGAAAATACCGGCTACGTCTCCTTATAGATGCAAATGAAAACGGAGTGTGGGAATACGGAAATCTATACGCCGGAATCGAGCCAGAGCCGGTAATACATTTCCTCAACGACGACGGCACACCTACCATATCCGTGAGAGCCAACTGGGATATCCGTGGTCTGGTATTCAAACATTAACTGTGGAAATCCCTGTGGATAATGTGGAAGAAATCCACACAAAAATGCTTTCTGTGATAGCTCCGGTATAACTCATCTTTCTGTACACTGCTACCCACTGCACCGTCCATCTATCCACAAAATTGAAAATTAGATTACATTGTCAAATACTATCCACAAATACCTAAACTCATCAACAGTAATATTTAACTATCTATATATCAAAACTTTATACCCAATATCATCGTGGATAACTATGTGAATTGTTTTCGATTATACACAACCCGATTTAGCAAATACTATTTTTATGATTTTTCCACATATCCACATTCTTAATAATATATAATACTTATCTATCTATTTTTGTTTTATTATTACTTATCCACATTTATGCACACAAGCTCATGAGGTACATCAGTATATATTTATCGATTTTAATAATAATATTATTCACCTGGCCCGTGGCGGCGCAAAACACGACTGACATACAGCTGGCTTCTCAATACTATCAGGATGGAGAAATAGACAAGGCGCTCAGTATGTATGAATCGCTGGCCCGAAATGCGCGCAATATTCCACTGATTCATCATAACTACTACAAAATACTGCTCAACACCGGACGGTTTGAAGAAGCCGAAAAATACATTAACCGGGTGCTGAAAATATACGAAGACAATGTGTACTACCTGATTGACAAGGGCTTGATACATGTACAAAAAAATGAAAAAGAGAAAGAGCTGCAGTACTATGACGAATTGCTGAAAAAATTCGAAAATAGCCAGGAGAAAATGCGAATCGCCGCACAGCACTTTGCCAGAAATCAGTTGTATGAATATTCCCTGCAGGTGTACCTCATAGCCAGAAAAAAATTGAGGGACCCCTATGCCTACTCGCTGCAGCTTGCCAATATCTACCGCATACTTAATCGCC
>CAZRHM010000182.1:0-1837 GCA_964599845.1 uncultured Candidatus Saccharibacteria bacterium | reverse complement strand
TCATGTATGTAATAATCTTTCATATGAAGCCTTCCCTCAATTCTATTATCTCTTCTATCCTCAAAGCATCTTCCGGATTACTCGTGCAAACCCATAAGTCCAAATCTGAGTTAGCACTTGGAAATATTCTTCTCCTGCCTCTATTTCGAATGACTTCATATACTTCAGCTCTAGGAGTATTTTTACTTTCTGCTATATTAGGATCGGGCACCCTCATATCCTGAACTAAGCTTCCAATCGCCATGACGCCAACTATACTTGGATTCTTTTTACAAGTTTCTAAAAAAACTCCTTGGAAATCTCTATATTCTTGTTCGTTAAATATAGCTTGTAGCGCTGTTTGTTCTAATCTCATAGTAATTGTAATAATAAGTTATGACACACGTTGTGTGTTGTTTAATATTAGCACGAATAAATCAACATTCGCATTGTATTCCAATACAAATTTCATACTTTCACAGTAACTGTCTTTGCTAAATAAGCAAAATCTCCATCATCAAAAGCTACATCTGGTAAGTCCTCTGGTTTAATATCAAGCTTTGAACATGCTAAATCTACAAATTCATCTAATTTTGCCTTTTTTATAAAATCATTAATCATGTACATATCATCGCTAGACCATACAATTATGTAATGCCCTGCTTTCTTTAATATTTTTAAGAAATCGATCATTGTTTGTGTTTCGGATTCATTACTTCTTAGTAATGTTCCTTTTATGTCAAATGCTATTTTCATTGTTTGTTAAGATAAAATTAAAATTAGATAAGTACTTTTTTAGTCTGTCTGAACAATTATGTGGGACAACCTGATATATTCCCTTTTCTTCATCTACACACAAGAAATCGTTCATAGTTACTTTAAATTCTTTTTTAATGCTCTTAGGCATTCCATTAAAAATTTTCATTCTTGCTCTCTTAATAACCCCACTGTTATCAAATGTTTTGAAATAAACATCGATATCATTTTTTGTTATTTTTATATTTACCTCATTCATATAGTGTTACCAACATTTGACAAACTTTTACTTTGTTTGTTAAAATATAGATGTAAGAAAAGGGAGGCGTTAAAAAACCAACCAATACTTACGAACATTAGTCGTTAGTTTCACCCGCAAAAGTAGAACTAGCGACTTTTTTTGTTTTTACAAATATCACAACACACATTGTGTGTTACTAATAATCTTAACATAATCCAATACCCATGTCCATAGTAAATGTCATTTATTTTTTTGCAAAGCTAGAAGTACTATAGGGAAAGGATTCTCTTAAATTAAACTGCTAACAATTCTTGGATAGGGTAATGATTGCCTTGCTTTGTTTTGCGAGAGTGTCCATAGTAAGTTACTAACAATAACAGAATCAATTTTAAGTGTAGCTGACAATTTTTCTACTGCCAATATTGTAAGTGCCCTTAGTTCAATTACAGCGCGAGTCTTATCCTTCAAAGCCACACCTTTCGAGATCTTACTATGTAGGTTATTAGAGTATTTTAATATACCGTAAGACGAAAGTACTTGCGGTATTTTATAATCTGAACTTGCAGTAAGTTGCCCTAGATTTGAAAATTCTGTACCTACCAATTTCTCGCTTTCAACAATTAAAGTAACCGCCTCCTGTGCTTTTTTCCAAAAATTATACTTAACACTATCAATTAAATAGCTGTCTTGAAAAGATACAAAGTTATTAGTCAGCTCAATAACTATTTTTGAGGCATCGAATCCAAGCTCAGAGCATAAGAAGTAGAAACTTCCATTGTATTTAGCTTGAAGAGTGTTAGCAATATTCTTTATTATCTCGTATCTCTCTCTCAGCATAGATATCTCAATATCGCCCTCACC
>CAZRHM010000181.1:0-1845 GCA_964599845.1 uncultured Candidatus Saccharibacteria bacterium | reverse complement strand
TTGTGGAGCGAAAAGGATGGTTTAAAATAATTGCCGGAAACAAAGAAAAAATAATATATGTCAATCAAGCCCCGGCTAAAAAAAGAGAAACATTACTTAAAGTAACTTATAGTAACAGTTTGTCCTTTGATTCAAATAAAGGAATTGCTATAATCAATGTAGAAACAAACGAAAATAATTATAACATTAACTCTCTACCTTCTTGGAGCAGGGTTAAAAACAAATATTCTAATTGGTTTTCCTTAGAATATGATGCTAATACAAGTACAAATACACGTTCAGCATGGTTTAAAGTTACAGCCGGCAATAAAGAAGAAAGAATTTATATTAGTCAAGCAGGCAAAATATCTACCGTTCAATCCCCTCAACAGGTCAATCAAGGAGGTAGTAAAAAAGAAAATAAAGATAATTCAAAAAGACAAAAAAGTACAAACCGGATGACTAAACAAAAAAGCTCTTATCACAGTTTTTTCGCAATCGGTTATGAGGGAGGAGAAATTGCAATTTACGGTCTAAGAGTAGAATTTGGGGGAACTCGGTTTGTGGGAATGTTTTTAAACGCAAGGTCAACCGTACTCTCTGATAAAGAGATATTAGACCATTATGGATTTCTTGAAAACAAAAATGAAGCTGTATTAGGATTCAACTTTAAAATTTCAAGAACGGTTTTCATTAATTTAGGAGGAGGTTATGGTTTCTACAAACAAAAAGATATAAATAATATGTTAGAACAAGTTGATTATTACCCTGTCTATGGCGGAATGACATTTAGATTAGGAAAAAGGATTAATCTCTCCGGAGGGGTATCCTTTATGGATATTGAAGAAAATTTTAATGCCGGCAAGTACAATCCGGAATTTACGGTAGGGCTAACCATAAACCTGAAGAAATAACTTTAGAATGATACAACGATTATTATTTGTCATATTGGTCTTTTTATTTGCTGTTACAAATGTTTCCTGTTATTCCAATAGCGGTAACAGAAAAATTGAAATAGTGGATAGTACAACAATCAACCAAAACAAATATTTAACCATTACCAAAGTTGTGGACGGCGACACTTTCTGGATTGACAACGGAACTGAAAAGGGAGAAAAAATCCGTCTTATAGGCATTGATGCTCCTGAGTCAAGAAATGTGGCTAAAAAGAAAAAAGGATATTATGGCGAAGAAGCAAAAGAATATCTGACGAATCTTTTAAAAGACAAAAAAGTGAGATTGGAATATGATGTTATGAAAACTGACCGTTACGGCAGGACACTTGCTTATGCCTATTTAGAGAATGGCACTTTTATAAATGCAGAACTTGTCAAAAACGGTTATGCTGTTATTATGACGCTTCCTCCCAACGTAAAATTTGCTGACGAATTTGTAAAACTTCAACAAGAAGCAAGGAAAAACAACAGAGGGTTGTGGAATGAACCATAAAATTACTGATTTAACTTTTAAAACTGACTATGAAAAAAAACTTGAGAAACATTTTAATTTTGTTATTTCCATTTTTACTGATGATAACAACAAATGAAATTGTTAGACCAACCCTTAAAGAAAAGCCCTATTCGGGTTTAGGGACAGCCGCTATGAATTCAGCCGACAGGAATAAAGATAAATGCACTTGGATATGCCATAACGATACTAATTTTTGTAAAGAACACCATGTGAAATTTTTAAAACCCTTTTATTGGTTGACCGATATTATGTATTTTGGAGTCATTACATTATTAAAGTTGACCGGAAGCTATGCATTAGCAAATATATTCTTTTTAGTGGTTTTGATTCCGATGTTTATATGGTTTTTCATTATAAAAATCATCATCTTCATGTATTTTCTTTGTAGGTGTGCCA
>CAZRHM010000180.1:0-1847 GCA_964599845.1 uncultured Candidatus Saccharibacteria bacterium | reverse complement strand
AGAATACAATATATATTGTTTAACAAATTTGAGAATACAGGGAATAGAGTTTATCAACTTCCTAGCAATTTAATACCTTCATTTTCTGAGTTTCTGTACCACAATCAAGAACGTGACGAATATTACTCCACTAGTGATTTTATCCTTAGTGTTAATTTAGGAGACAAAGAACCGTATAACTTTAAAATTAAATTTGGAGATGTGTTTATTTTTATTTAAAATGTTAGTTTGATTATGAGCAATGATTCTCATGCTGATTCTGCACAAACCCCAACAGAAGGCTTTGAAAAAGTTGAATTTGCTTACAGTGTTTCAGGTGAGTTATTTACACTTACACCAGACTGTCCTGGATATTATGAAGCTCTAGAATTTACAACAAGCATAATGGACAATGGAGAACGAATTGTAATGTTACCCGAAGCTCTTAAGGAAGGCTTAAGTTATATTTCGTATTATAGATGTGACGAATCGGCTATAGATGATCCTTATATGCGAATTTCTAACAATTCTTATATAAAAAAATTATTTGGAAACATTAATTTGCATGTAATTTTAAACCAATATAAATTAAGGCAAGAACTAACTATCTGCTTTGGCTATAATGACTCGACACAAACACAGACAATATTTGATTTAAAACCAGGCGATTCTTTAATATTTATTTCGCCATCTCCCTTTGAATATCGGCAATTTGGTAAAGATCCTGAAGTTTAAATCCTCTTTTTTTATAATATTCCCTTGTTCCTATTGCCGAAATCACTGCTAATTTGGCGAAACCTGCTTCTTTGCTTAATTCTTTTGCTTTTTCAATTAGTTTTGTACCCAAACCTAAATGCTGTGCCTGCCCTGTTGAATCTTTTTTTAACTTTAAGCTTGGACCATAAACATGTACTTCACGAATTACTGCACAATCGTTAAGCTCCGGTGTTATTGGGCTTATCATCCCCTCTCCTTGAGGAGAGGGTGGTTTCGATTTATCGAAACCGGGTGAGGTGATCCATTTTTGTATAGGTAAACTCAATCTTAAAAATCCTGCAATTTTATTATCTTTTTTAGTTACATATTGCAAAAATAGCTCTTGCGAATTTCTTGTTTTATATTTAGTTACCTTTAATTCCAAATCAGTCATTGTAACAATCTGATTCTTTATTTCTCTTGCTCTAATATTATTGTTTTTTCTACCTTCTATCTTTAACTTATGCTCTACTATCTCTCTCAAATTTGTTGTTTTATTACCTGCTGTGATTTCGGTAGATGGAATATCTCTAATGATTCTTGTAAGTCTGCAATATTCTGGGGTGTTCTCAATTAAGTATGCTACCAATTCTATTAATTCTTCAGTTGCATATGGCTTATATAATCCTTTTTTATAATAATCATACAATTCTGTATTTTTAATTACTGATGTTGGGTAAATTTTTACCTCGTCAGGCTTATAGTCTAAAACATTAAATAAATCTTTCCAGGATTTTTTATCACTTTCAATTGTTGCGCCATGCAAGTTTGGCATTATGTGTGCGTGAATTTTAAAACCACCTGCACGTAAAAGATTGAAAGCTCTAGATGTTTGCACTCGCCCCTCTCCTCTTTTGTTGAGATTACTCACTTTATCGTCCAAAGTTTGAATGCCAAGTTGCACTTTTGTTGCACCTAATTTTCGCATTCGTAAAACTTCCTTTGGGTTTATTAAATCTGGTCTTGTTTCTAAAACTAAACCTACGCAGCGGCAGTTAGAGACTGCATTGTATGCATGTAGATTCTTTAAATTCTCCCACGCAGCCTTTACAGGCAAAGCCGATTCTTCCGAGCAAATATAGTCTTTGAACAGTTCTTTAAATTCTTTTGTA
>CAZRHM010000179.1:0-1848 GCA_964599845.1 uncultured Candidatus Saccharibacteria bacterium | reverse complement strand
TATTTAGTTCTTTTTTAGCCCCGTCATTGCAATGAATTTCAATAAAGCTCATTAACGAATTGTATTCTTCATCTGCAATTTCAAATAATAAGTTCAAGTCGTCTTTTTCTCTTTGAGTTATTTTACTTGCTTCGTAAATAGATGTAATTTTATCGTTTATTCTCGTAGCTGTTTTGGTAAATGTTCCAACTTCTTCAATTAAACTGTTTTTGAATGAACGCTTATCATCAATCAGTTTTTTAACTACAAGTGGAATGAATACACCAATTGAAAAAGTCAATAATACACTTAATACTTCCGTTATTTTTAAATTGTAACTTATAGTAAAAAGTGGAAAGTCACGAATAACAATACCAATGGTAATCCCACCAATTAATGTTACCAAAGGCAATAATATATACTTTAGTATCTTCATTTTTTGGTTGGATTTTTAATTTCACTAATCGTCTTATCAATTTTAAGTGGATTCTTGTCTGACTTGAATTTTAAATGTTTGAGAACTAATTCAGCACCTTTTTCTTGAGAAAGTAATCCAAAAGAACCTGAAACGAACGAGGAAGGCCAACCCCAAAACCCATCAATGTCAATCAATAATATATAACTACCTTCGACTGCCTTGTTGAATCTGTCTAACAGAAATTTGTCATAAAACTCCTTTCCTGAGAAGTCACCATCGTCATAGTCACGAGCACCAGCTACATCACCAAACTCTTTTGCAATTATTAAAGTGTCTTTAATTTCCATCTTGATATTGTTTTAGTTCCCAATAGAACAAAGTTCCACTGAATGAATTTTTTAATTTTTTGGTTTCTAAAGTTTTTAAGTTCACAAAAACATCGTTTGTTACAAGAAAAAACTTGGAGAATGACTTGTCTTTACTTGATTCATAAACCTGAGGGATTCCTTTTCCCCGTTCGGGTCTACCTGTTCTGGATTTAATTTCCCCATTAAATAGAGGCTCAACCAAATCAACATTGTGAGAAAAACCAAGTTTTTCAGCCCAGGTTTTCTCTTTAAATGTCCGTGCAGGAAGACTTTCAAAAATCCCAACTCCAAGGTCTAAGAATGTATATTTAGAAGTCTTGGATATTGGGTCATTATAAATATGTAACCACCAGTCATATTTACCCCTTTCTTCACCTGCGTGATTATTGGTGTTTTGCATAATTTCTATTATTATGTCATAAAGTGGGTCGAATATTTCTTCGTTGCCAAAAGTGTGTCTAAGACCACTTAAACAAGCTTCTTTGGCTATTAGTGGTTCTACCTTGTTGTCCGTGATTTTATGTATTAAAGTAGTGTCTTTTATTTGCGGTTTAGGGCCCTTTGTTTGAACATAATTATAGAAGCCGGACTGCAAGAAAAGTTCTTTCAATTTAGGGTTATTTGGTGCGTTTCCTAAAATTCCGTTGTTCTTATGAAACTTTGCATCTTTAATACGAGCAATCTGCAATGCAATGGCATCTGTTGTCAGTTCATCAATTTCAGATATATCAAATCTAATTGGATAGCCTTCATAAAGAAATTCTCTAGCAGTCTTGAAGTAGCTAAGAACTTCTTCTGTGTTTTCCACTAAACTGAAATTTTTTGGCGCAACTATGTTTTGGATAGGTTTTCTTTCAACAGGATTTGGTAAGTCGTTTTGGGTTTTGTTGTTTGTCGGTGTGTATATTTTGTCTTTTCTCCGTACACGATTTCTCAATCGCTTTTCCGAGCGTTTTGAGTTAAAGTCCTTATATTTTTTTGTCGTGTAGAGTTTCTTCATAGCATTAGGGCTAACGTTTTGGCGCTTGACGCAGTGGCGGATTTCGGAGCACAAAACTGTCAATACACCACAAAAGTTGATGC
>CAZRHM010000178.1:0-1856 GCA_964599845.1 uncultured Candidatus Saccharibacteria bacterium | reverse complement strand
AGATACGAAGGCCAATACCTCCGGGGTTTTTAGTGTATCGTAAACGTATGTTACCTTCCTCGCGCAGGCGGGGATGGTCGGTATAGTTATATACATAGTTATAATTGGCTAGCTGAGGCCCGCCGGGGGTGCCGGATGCCCAAGTTACATTTACGTAGCCTTCTGCCGTGGGGAAAAAGTCTATTTTATCTTCGCTGTACTGAAAACCGTCTATGTAGTGGGTGGTAGTCACAGTAGCAGGGTTAGTGGTGTTATCGGTTACTATCTTTCGAAGCTTGATGCCGTTGGCATCGTAAAGATATTCAATAGTGTCGTCATAATCGTTATTTTCAAAGGTGATTTTTTTAGGTAAGTTAAGATGGTTGTAGGTAATTTCGGTAATGCCTTTGTTGTTATCAACAATCAGGTTACCGTAAGTGTCATATTCAAAGTCGGGGTTGGCAGTTTTCACATCAACACATCTGAAACACGAGATTGTATTTTCTTTCATTTTTTGCGATTTAAAGGATTTAAAAATAAAAAAACAACCCGAAGGTTGCTTTTAAAATTTTGTACTTATAGATTTTAAATTTTGATTTTCAATGATTTAAATATTTGAAAATAGTGTATCAACACTTCTGCAACACTACCGCAACACTACCCCTTCTGTTATTTGTTGTATCTCATTTATGAAGAAGACCACGAAGGAATAATTTTTTGAAGTTTCCACTTTCCCCTTTTTCTTTTGTATATCAAATAAGCACCCCCTCCAACTCCTTCTGAGTCAAAACCATAATAAACAAGAGCTAATGTTTTTTCTTCATTAAAGCCAATATTGGAGAACTCTAATATTGATAAATTCCAGTCAGGATATTTTGCTAAAAGCTGTTTTCTATCATAACCTTTTTCTTTATCAAGAAATACGGTGTTATAATCTAACTTTTCGATATATCTTATATCCAATTCTTTCCTGTTTTCCTTAATAAAGTCAAGAAACATATCCCTATCGAGATTTTTAAAAAAGCTTCTAAACCTCTCATAATCTTTTTCTTCTATATCTTTTAGATAATTTGGTTTCTTAAGTATTATAAATGTATGCTTAATATCTTTCTTGTTTTTATAATCCTTAAGAACAATATCTTTAAAAACACTACAATATATATCCGAATAATTTTGCGAAAAACTATTTGAATTAAAAATCAACGTAAATAAAATTATAAAATATCTCATTTTTTTAATTGCCTATAGGTACACTTATGTATTTAGTTGTTGGTGCTTGATTGTTTTTTAATCGACTTAATGTTGTTTGACTCCAAGGAAAATAAGATTTCCCTTCTGACTTTATGAAATAGGGATTATATGAAGATCTTTGTCCATAGTTTTTTCCTAATTGCCTTCTTATTCTGTTCGGCAAACTTTCCTGTCGTCCAGCTTGTTCATAAGCATTTTGACCAATTACAAATGGGGGGTCTTGACCTGAACCTCCATATTCTGTATGCCCTATTTCGTGGAAAAAATTTAAGGCATAACCAAAAGTCGTAGGATTTAAATCCTTTGAAGTGTTGCTAATAAAATTTTCTATTTGATTTGGATTAATTAAAATCAAATTTGGATCATTACCATCCATATCAACTCTTGTAAGTCCATCTGTGCCTCCCACCGAAACTTTTTTATCCGAATTAATTAACTTCATTAAAGCTTTCCTCGCTGCTCTACTTCCTTGCTTTCTACCCTTATCATTTCTCGTAATAACAGGTTTTCCATTTTCTCTTGCGTATGTAACATTTCCATCTTCATCTGTTTCTAAAGAAAGTCCTGTTTTATTATAATTCCCCCCAAAAACCGGACAGTAAGCTAAGTTATATTTTTAATTTAAA
>CAZRHM010000177.1:730-1857 GCA_964599845.1 uncultured Candidatus Saccharibacteria bacterium | reverse complement strand
CGAAACTTTTGGCGAGGCATGGCGCGACGAAACACGCGGCAGTCAGGCACTGGGCTGCCCCATTGAGGCGGTGGTGGGGTTCAATGGTGTGGTGCAGGTGTTCCAGCGCGGCGTGATGTACTTCCAGTCAAACGGGCCAATCTGGGCGATTGAAACCACCGATGACGGCTTCCCCAACCGTCAATGGACTGTTACCGAGCAGCTTCCATCGGTGGAGAACGCCCCTACGGATATTGTGCCGCCGGAGGGCCTGCGCGTGCCGGTGCTGGGCTTCGGCTCGGTCTGGTTTGGCGTAGAGGGGGTGCGCGAAACGCTCGGCTTCGCCCGTACCGGCGAGCAGCGGGTACAACTGGCTTTCCAGCGTTTTGAAAACGGCGCACTGCTCAGCGATGCCAGCAGCGGCCTTGTGTTCATCCTTCTTAGCGATGGCACTGCCTACGGGCCATTTTAAACACATTCCATGATAAAATACGCTCTATTGTTCGTATTTTGACCTGATAGCGTATGAAATTTCTTGTCTCACAGCTTTTATCGTATGTCAGCAAGCGCGATAATCGTGTAAGCGGTGTTGCGCTGCTGCGTTTTCTGCTGCTTCTAACCGGCCTGATCGTTCTCTACAGCGTCCTCTTTCATTACATCATGGCCTATGAGGGCCGTTCTGAAAGCTGGCTGACCGGCCTCTACTGGACACTCACGGTGATGTCTACGCTAGGCTTTGGCGACATCACCTTTCACTCCGATCTGGGCCGCCTTTTCTCGTCCGTTGTATTGATGAGTGGGATTATATTTTTACTGGTTTTGCTGCCATTTACATTCATCGAGTTCTTCTATGCGCCATGGATGAAAGCGCAGGAGGAAGCGCGCGCACCGAGAAAGCTGCCGGAAAAAACCAGCGGCCACGTCATTGTGATTAACCATGATGCTGTGATCCACACGCTGATCGAAAAGCTGATCCAGTACCAATATCCTTATGTACTGATCGTGCCGGACCTGACTGAAGCCCTGCGCCTGCACGATGAGGGCTACAAAGTCATGCTTGGCGATCTCGATAACCCGGAGACCTACCGGCTTGCCCGTGCGGATCAGGCGCTGCTGGTAGCCTCAACAGCCAGCGACCAGTTGAATGC
>CAZRHM010000177.1:0-696 GCA_964599845.1 uncultured Candidatus Saccharibacteria bacterium | reverse complement strand
GGCGTTTACCGTGCGCGAGATTTCCCAAACTGTACCGATCATCGCCACCGCCAATGTCTCCGCCTCCGTTGACCTGTTACAGCTTGCGGGCTGTTCGCATGTCTTGCAACTGGGCGAAATGATGGGGCAGGCACTGGCACGGCGCGTTTCTAACGGCGAAACACGGGCGCATGTTATCGGCCAGTTTGATGATCTGCTCATCGCCGAGGCAACTGTGCGCGATACACCGCTGGTGGGACACACCCTCAGCGAAAGCCGTCTGCGCGAAAAGGTAGGGGTGAATGTACTGGGGGTGTGGGAGCGCGGGAAATTTGAAGCAGCACGGCCCGATATCCAGCTTCATGAAACGACTGTGCTGGTGTTGGCTGGCTCTGAGGAGCAATTTGCCCGGTACAACGCGCAGTTCCAGGCCCCTGATGTTCCCTCGGCCCCGATTATGATTATCGGCGGCGGGCGGGTCGGCAAGGCGACCGGCAAGGCACTGGCAGCACGCGGGCTGGATTACCGGATCGTCGAAAAACTGCCCGAACGAATCGTAAACCCTGAAAAATATGTGCTGGGAGATGGCGCTGATCTGGAGGTGCTGGAACAGGCCGGTATCCGCGAGACTCCCGCTGTGATCGTGACCACTCACGACGACGACATGAACATCTACCTGACCGTCTACTGCCGCCGCCTGCGACCGGATGCCCAGAT
>CAZRHM010000176.1:0-1857 GCA_964599845.1 uncultured Candidatus Saccharibacteria bacterium | reverse complement strand
ACTATAATTTTTTCAGAAGGTACTCTTAAGTCAAAAGTTCTTGAATGATTATTAATATTTATATTTAATGGTTGATTACTAAATTCAAAATTAGAAAGTGCTTCTAACAAACTTAAGCCTATTTGAGTTTCATCAAAATGTGTTTGTCCAGTAGTTGTTGCCTCTATTTGCACTAGCCTTCTTTCCCTTGGCATTAGACAATATAAAATCTCACTAGGTAGTAAATCAGTAACCACGTCTGATTCATTTAAAATTTTTTTTTCAACCCGACCTAATCTTCTTATTCCATTTTCAAAATATCCAATACCCTCTGCTAATATCGGCGGAAAACCAAATTCTATCATTGATCTTACAAATTCATCTTTCATGTATTTTTTTTATAATTGTTCTAGAATATAACATAGCCCCTTTTTTATTTAAGTGGACCCCATCAATTGTTAGATGCAGTCGCCTTTTTTCAGTGTACATATTTTGAAACTGTTCAAATTTAGATATAAGAAAATCTACAGCTATATATATTAGGCTATCTATCAAGTAAGAAGAATGTAGCTTCTGAGATTTCAAATAATTAGTGAATTGGCTATTGATATCTATCACTTTAACTCTATATTTATTACATACCTCTTTAATAACCATATTATATCTTGATACTTTTTTATTTAGCTCTGAATTTAAGTTTTCACCTATTGGTATTATATTCAGGCAGTATATATTTTTTACACGTTTTGATTGTATAAATTTAATAATCTCTTCGAAATTCTTGTGTATGTCTTCTTCATTACTTGTTAAAGGATTTCCATAATGAGCTAA
This sequence comes from uncultured Candidatus Saccharibacteria bacterium, assembly GCA_964599845.1. Lineage (GTDB taxonomy): Bacteria > Patescibacteriota > Dojkabacteria > J137 > J137 > CAZRHM01. Next base: position 1,047 of record CAZRHM010000176.1, on the reverse strand, counting down.
CTGAATAAATAAACTCCATAATAACCCTCTTCTTCTTAATTCGGGTATTAATATATCATTAGTACCTATTTGAACTATTATAGTATCATATTTTTTTATATGTTTAAGCTTTTTAAGTCTTTGCAGCAAGCTTATGCAAGTGTCAAACCTAAAACCAGCATTCTTTACAGAAGTGCCTTGTCGTAATAATTTAATGTAGCTTGCGCCTAATACACCTTCTGTTATACTATCGCCTATAATCAAAACTTTTTTCATACTTATATTTGTTAGTAGTTAATTTTAGCATTATGAAATTAAGTGAAAACTTTAATGATCTCGTAGAGCCCAGAATTATAGTGAACGATATTAATAATTTTAATGAGGCTTTGGAGCATTTGCAACCTGGAATGATCGCTATAGTGGATATCGATGGCACAACACTTGCATTTAAAGACACATTATTTAGGATAGTTATAAATTGTTTTGAAGGGATGCCATTTGGCCATACAATTCTAACAACTTTTAAAAACAATAAATTAATAAACGACTTACTAATAAATAGATTAAAATTTAAAACAAAAGAGCAATTGATTGAGCATTTTACAGTTATAAAATCTACTGTATGGGAAAAAACTGGAGTTGAGCCTATTTTTGTTACGAATAGAATAGCTTTTGAATCGTGGAATAAATATACTTTGACACAAAAACCAATAGGCTTTCTTCACGAACTTTTTGATAACTTATGGGGAACTTCCCATCTTATTGCAATTCTTAGAGAAGCTGGGATTGCTGATATAAATTTTGGCTTGGATAGACAAACTAGTGGTATATTCTCTATAAAAGGTTCATGGGATAAATTTATTAGCCAAATTGAAAAAAGAATAAGCTATTTAAGTAATAAGCAAGTAACTTTAGTACTAATTGCAGATAACCTTAATCTAATTGGTCCAATAGCAAATGAAAGACGTTTCCTTTGCACTGCAATAAATAAATTAAAACAAAATAATAAATTACATAGTTTTCAAACTTACCATTTTAATGTTAAAAAGTTTTTTCCAAAAAATAAAT
>CAZRHM010000175.1:0-1870 GCA_964599845.1 uncultured Candidatus Saccharibacteria bacterium | reverse complement strand
AAACTGGAATTAGAGCTAAAAGGGGCTTTTTTACCTTTAGAACATACTAAATTAAATAAATAGTCATATTCATCGAAGTAGTGAGGAAAGATTTTTAGAGTATTAATAGGAAGCTTTTTGTTAAAGATTTTTAATGATAGTTCTTCTAACTTCTTAGCTATGTACTCTAAGGCTTTATTAAAATCCTTTTCTGTTTTTATGGGACTGAATTTGTAAAGTTTCATTATTTAAACTCCGCCTGCTGGATTCGAACCAGCGACCTTGAAGTTAACAGCTTCCTGCTCTACCGCTGAGCTAAGGCGGAACATTTTCTTTTTAATTTTATCATCTCAGATGTAATTTGAAAGAATTTGCTTTACTTACTTAATTACTTAAAGAATGATCACCAAAGAACTGAAAGATTATAACAGTATTAATAATTTTTTTGAACAAGAGATTAATTGTATTGTTAAACTAAACTGGAGTTTTGATTAAAAAATTTGTAGTATGAAATATTGAAGGAATTTTTATGAACAAAAAACCTAACTATCAATTTTCTAACTTAAGAATCATTAACTTAGTATTGGGACTTTTATACTTAGTACAAGCTATGGTTATATTTTTGGCTAGCAATAACTTTAGCAATAAGGTAACCACATCGTTTTTAAAATCTGTTTCTGATAGTTCAATTGTTTACTCTGCGACAGAGACTTTAATAAACTTAAGGATAGGCTCAATTTTAGCTTTAGTAATGCAAGTTTCGGCATTAGCTTATTTGTTAATGTGTGCACCAGGTTTATTTGAATGGCATAAGCAATACTTAAAAAGAAAACTAAATTACGTAAAGTGGTTTGATTTTGCTATTACTTATTCTTTACTTGTAATTGTGATAGCTGGATTTATTGGGATGTACGATGCCGGTAGTTTAGTACTATTATTCTTTACTAATTTTGCTGCGATTATATTTATGTTAATTGCAGAAATTACAAACAGTTCCAAAGAAAAAATTAGTAAAAAAGAGTTTAGAGGTTTTTATTTTTGTATATTGTTTAGTTTAGTTTCGTGGTTAATTTTAACGTGGTACTTACTATCTGCTCATTATGCTTCTGCTGATGTTTCTATAGTTCCTCAGTATGTAATATTTGTGTTTGTAACTATTGCAATATTATTTGTTTTTTCGCTGGTTACTTTAATTGTAAATATTAAAAAGATTTGGTTTTATAAAAAGTATATTTTTGGTGAAAAAGTTTTTAGTATAGTCACATTTGTATTGAAGGCTTTAATTGTTTGGCAAATATTTATAGCAGTTTTAAGGTAATGCGCATTTATTAAAATATTTGCAATACAAATACACCGAGTACTATAAATGCAATACCAATAAGATTCTTTCTACTTATTTTCTCTTTTAAGAATATTGATGCAAACAACACTGTAAACATTACATTTGTAGAAGTTATAGGCGATGCGATTGATGCTAAGGTGTTTTCGAAAGATAACCAAAAGAAAATCATGGAAACTGCAATTAAAAATGCCGCAAGGGTAGAGTATTTAAATTTTCCAATATGATTTTTTATATTTAACAATGGCTTAATATTCTGTTTTTCGAATCTTAAATAAATTGTTGCTACAGGTATTTGAGCTAGAGCTAAGCAGAATAAAAAGGTTCCTGCAGAGGTAGAATCTATAGCTGTTTTAGATATTGTATCTGAAATGCCAACTGTAATTGCTCCGCTAGTTGCCCACAATACAGATTTTAAATCACTATTACCTTTAATATTAAAGTTTTTAGAATATGCGATTGTTAAAACTCCCAAAATTACTAAACAAATACTTAAAACACCTACAATGTTTAATACCTCTGAATTCAGAATCCTAGAAAAAATAACGGTAT
>CAZRHM010000174.1:0-1929 GCA_964599845.1 uncultured Candidatus Saccharibacteria bacterium | reverse complement strand
TAAAAAAACTTGGATTTAGTGAAATTTATTTACCTTACGAAAATGCTTCAGAAGCAGCTTTAGTAAAAGGAATAAAAGTGTTTGGCGTTAAGACGTTAGCTGAGCTAATTGAGCATTTCAATGCAAAAAACTTAATTGCTGAATTTGCTACAAAAGAAGAAGTATCAAAAATTGAGCCAGACTATCCATTTGATTTTAGTCAAGTAAAGGGGCAAATCCAGGCGCGCAAAGCTTTTGAAATTGCTGCAGCAGGAGGTCATAATATTTTACTTTCTGGCGTTCCCGGTTCTGGTAAAACAATGCTGTCAAGGTGTTTACCCACAATTTTACCCGATATGACCATAGAAGAAAGTTTAGAGGTTACAAGAATTTACAGCGTCGCTGGCTTAACTTCAAAAGAACAACCATTAATAAAGAATCGTTCTTTTCGAACACCTCACCATACATCTTCACAAGTTGCACTTGTTGGTGGGGGAGCAAATATTAAGCCAGGTGAAATATCGCTAGCACACAGAGGTGTGCTTTTTTTAGATGAATTTCCAGAATTTAGTGCAGCAGCATTAGAAGCATTAAGGCAACCTTTAGAAGATAAAATTGTCACAATCTCCAGAGCATCGGGTACACTTACTTTTCCTGCAAATTTTATTTTAGTTGGCGCTATGAATCCATGTAAGTGTGGCTTTTTAGGAGATCCAATTAAGCCGTGCACATGTACTCCTTACGAGATTTCTAGGTATCATAAAAAAATTTCTGGACCAATTCTAGATAGAATTGACTTACTAGTTAATGTTTTTAAAGTCACAAACAAAGAGTTGTTTGAAGACTCTACAGCGGAATCAAGCAAAAGCGTTAAAGAAAGAGTACAGCAAGCTAGAAATATTCAACTTGAAAGATTTAAAGGTCTTGGAATCTTCTCGAATTCCGAAATGAATCAAAGCAATTTAAAAAAGCTTGTTAACTCAACTAACGAGGCTAACAGCCTAATTAAAAAAGCAGTAGATAAAATGAACTTATCTGCAAGATCTTACTATCGGCTGTTAAAAACATCTCGAACTATTGCGGATTTAGAAAATTCAGAAAAAGTAAACGATAAACATATGGCATTAGCTTTAAGTTTTAGAGTTGAAATTGGTAAGTAGTAAAAAACATTGCAAATTAAAAAACATAAAAATAGTACAAATAGTAAGTATAAACTTTTAATCAAAGCTTTTTACTTTTTATTTCTATCAAGATAAAGTTAGCTCATAGTTCATAGCTCATAATTCATAGCTTTCTAATAACAACGCTCCACTCTCCTTTTGGTTTAATCTTATTAAGATCTTGAATAACTTCAGAAATTTTCCCTCTATAAATTGTTTCAAATTTTTTGGTCATTTCAGTACATGCTGCAACTTCTATACTATTACCAAATTCATTTTGAATAAGCTCAAGAGTCTTAATAATACGGTAAGGTGATTCAAAAAATACAACACTCGATTTATCAATTAAAAATTTATTGAGTAAATTAAGTGCTCTACTTGATCTTCTTGGTAAAAATCCAACAAAAGAATAATAGTCGGTTGGAATTGCAGAATACAACAAACTACTCAAAACCGCTGATGGACCAGGTATTACCTCCACTTCAAACCCTTCATTTACAACATCTCTAACTAGTTTATAACCTGGATCTGAAATTCCAGGCATACCAGCATCACTTAAAAAACCTATAGATATTTCATTTTTTAAGGAATCAATTACAAAATTAATTACATAGTCATGATTTTGCTCCCTATAAGACTTAACTTGTTGGTTTAAACTTGTATCGATATTTAATGACCTAAGTAATTCAGAGTATCTTTCGATCAAAATACCTTTAAGCTTGGCAAAAACTCTAGTATCTTCGGCAAGTATTATCTCTGTTTCAAAAATTGCACGAATCGCTCTAATATT
>CAZRHM010000173.1:0-1951 GCA_964599845.1 uncultured Candidatus Saccharibacteria bacterium | reverse complement strand
CAGCAATGTTAACGATGCAAGAGACAGCTACTCAAACTATGGCTCGCGTTTAGACCTAGTTGCACCAGTCGGAGATATAAATCCACGAATAGTTTCACAATCTTATGCATGCTACCAAACTAGTGAAGCTAACTGTTCTAACGAAAACAACAATAATTTATTCACAACATTCTCATCAACATCCTCACCAATATCAAAATCAGGAACAAGTTTTGCCGCACCACAAGTAAGTGCCGCTGCAGCGTTGTTGTTAACAGAAAGAGATACTCTAACACCTTACGCCGTTCGTTATCTATTCCATACTACTTCGACTGATGTTGGAACAAATGGAAAGGATAATAATACTGGATATGGAATTTTAAATATAGAGAAAGCTTTAAATAATACAAACACAGCACCGTTGTCAGCGCCACCACCATCTGGACCAAGTTTAAGAACAGTATATAGATTTTTTAACACTCGAAATGGAAGCCATTTATATACTGCAAGTTCAAATGAGAGAAACAAAATTATTAACCAATACGATTGGTATATATATGAAGGTATAGGGTTTAGGGTGTTAAAAGATGATACGGAAAGTGGTTCAAAAGCTGTATACAGATTTTTCAATACAACAGGAGGCTCGCATTTTTATACAGCGAGTGTTAAAGAACGTGATAAAGTTATAAATAATTACCCAGATTATATATACGAGGGCATAGCTTATTATGTATATAGTAAGGCACAAACAAAAATCAGTACAAAACCACTGTATAGATTCTTTAATACATCAAATGGAACTCATTTTTATACAATGAGTGAAAATGAAAAGAATAAAGTTATAGCCAACTTCCCTGCACTTATTTTTGAAGGGATTGTTTACTATGTAGTTAAATAATTCGTTTCCTTTAATCTTTTGCTTCTATGAATTATAATAGCTTCATGATAAGCAGAAATAGAATAGATTTACTTTTAGAGCTTGTTAAAACTAGCTTTAAAATGCGATACCAAAATTCAGTTTTAGGAATACTATGGGTTTTAATAAAACCCTACTCCCAATTTATAGTATTGTATTTGATATGGAGCAGAATTAGAGCAGGAGGGGCAGTAGAAAACTTTTCACTTTACCTACTTATTGGAATTGTATTCTATACGTACTTTAACGAAATGATTTCACTTGGGCAAATGGCGCTTTTAGATAAAGCTAATATTATTCTCAAAGTAAATTTCCCAAGACAGATATCTATAATCGCTACTATGGTTAGTGCATTGATTAACCTATTAATAAATATTATTTTAGTAATTATATTTATAATTATTGCAAATATTAATGTCTCTTTAGAAGGGGTTTTATACTTTCTTTTTTTAACCATTTGCATGTTTATTGCTTGCTTAGGTTTTTCACTTTTCAGTTCAATATTAACCATAAGGCTAAGAGATTTGAAAAATATATTTGAACTGGGTCTGTTTTTACTTTATTGGTTAACACCAATATTCTATTCTATAGATAACATAATTTTAGGAGAAGGAATAACTTCAAAAATAATACGTTACAATCCAATAGGTATAGTAATAAACCAGGTTAGAGCTTCATTGGGTGTTTATGGCACTATTGATTACAGTATAGGTTTAAGCTTGTTTTTAGGCTCCATACTTATCCTTATTGTTGGATGGGTTTATTTTAATTATAAAATAAAAAAAGTAGCAGAATATTTTTGAAATGGATAAGAATATAGCATTAAAATTAGAAAATGTAAGTAAGACTTTTTACATTCCAGAAAATAAAAAGGAAACTTTAAGATCTTTAGTGGTTGCTTTGTTTAACCAAGGTAAATCAAAAAAATTTAAAGCTGTAAATAATGTAAATTTAGAAATAAAAAAAGGAGAGTTTATTGGGATTATTGGACGTAATGGTAGTGGGAAAAGCACATTGCTAAAAGTGATTGCCGGAATTTATAGTCCTGATAAAGGA
>CAZRHM010000172.1:0-1966 GCA_964599845.1 uncultured Candidatus Saccharibacteria bacterium | reverse complement strand
CTTTTGGTAGATGGAGGGATAACAGATTCTCAAATTTTGGTAAAAGCAAAAACAAAAATTAACGTTAGTATAAATATAGCTTCACAAACATGGATCAATTATCCTTTTAAAGTAGTAGTAGAATTTGAATAATGAATAAAGTAATTTTTTTGTGTACCGAAAATTCAGGTAGATCTCAAATAGCTAAAGCACTTTTTAATAAACAGGCAAAAAAATTAAAACTTAACTGGAAAGCGGATAGTGCAGGAATATTCCCAGATGATAAATTAAATCCAAAACTAAAAGATTTAGAATCAGTTTACAAAATTGATCTTTCTAAAGAGAGTCCAACCAAGCTAGACTTCGATAAATTGCAAGAATATAACTTAATTGTTTCTTTTGGTTGCATTGTTAAAGATAGTACCGAAAAAATGTATAAAGTTAAAGTATTAGAATGGCCAATTGAAGATGTAAAAAACAAAGATACACAGGTTGTAATGCATATTGCGGAACATATAAACATAAATATTATAAATTTATGTAATAAACTGAGTTAGTAATTCGTAACGTATCGATTAAATAAAGAATATTTAAAAAGCTTTGACAATTTTGGGTAACTTAACTTATAGTAAATTTATATTTGTATAATTATTATTAACAATTTCTATGGCTAAAGAAAAAGCATCTGCAAAACCGAGCGAAAAAAATAGCAAGCAAGATAACCAAAAACAACAAGCACTAAGCATGGCAATGCAACAAATAAATAGACAATTTGGAGATGGTGCAATAATGACTCTAAAAGATGATCGAATAAAAAAAATGGATGTAATTCCAACAGGAGCAATCTCGCTAGATATAGCGCTAGGTGTTGGAGGAGTTCCAAGAGGAAGAATTATTGAAATTTTTGGCCCAGAGTCTTCTGGAAAAACAACTCTTGCATTGCATATAATTGCAGAAGCACAAAAAGCTGGAGGAGTTGCAGCATTTATTGATGCAGAACACGCATTCGACTCAACATATGCAAAAAGATTAAATATAGATGTTGAATCTTTACTGGTTTCACAACCAGATTATGGTGAACAAGCACTAGAAATTTTAGAAACACTTGTAAGATCAGGGGCAGTTGATTTAGTTGTTGTAGACTCAGTAGCAGCACTTACTCCAAAAGCCGAAATCGATGGCGAAATGGGTGACTCACACATGGGATTGCAAGCTAGGTTAATGAGCCAAGCTTTACGAAAAATTACAGGTATTGCACAAAAAACAAACACAACAATAATCTTTATTAACCAGTTAAGAATGAAAATTGGAGTTATGTTTGGAAATCCAGAAACAACAACAGGTGGTAATGCACTTAAGTTCTATTCTTCAATTAGAATGGATATTCGTTCTAAAGAAAAAATCATGAACGGCGAAGTACTTGTAGGTAACATAATTAGGGTTAAAGTAGTGAAAAACAAAGTGGCACCACCATTTAGAGAGGCTACATACGAATCCAGGCATGGTGAAGGAATAGATAAAGTATCGAGCCTTATTGACGCAGCAATTACTTACGATGTAATTGAAAAGGCAGGTGCTTGGTTTAAATATAAAAACGAAAACTTAGGTCAAGGACGAGATAATGTTAAAGAAATGCTAAAAAGCGATCAAAAATTGCTAAAAGAGATTTGGAACACAGTAAAAGAAAAGGCTGGTTTGTAAAGAGTTATTACAAGCAAAATATTAAACCTACCTTAGTCAGCTTAAATATTTGGCAAAGGTAGGTTTTATATATTTATCTAGTTAGTATTACCCATTTTTTTATAACATTTATTCAGTATATCGCCCTGAAATTTTAGTTTATATTTAAATTCAATTTCTTAATAAGCTTGCTTCTAATTTATATCCCATTCTTATATACTAATTTTAGGTCAAAATATTTATGTTAAAGATTGGGAACAAAAAAGCTACAGCTAGTTCTGGAATAACTGTAATAGGTGTAACTGGT
>CAZRHM010000171.1:0-1968 GCA_964599845.1 uncultured Candidatus Saccharibacteria bacterium | reverse complement strand
TGTATCTATCACTTTGACAGGTATCTTTGCTTTCGTCTTCAGAATACCCGATTTTAAGTTTTACCTCATACTTTCCATCGTCTCGAAGCCGAGTAGCTCCTTTTAAATTATCGGTCAGATTTGAATAAATCATATTTTTAAATACAAGATAACTATTATGCGACAAGCTTAATATTAATACGTGCTCATCTTCGTTGTAGCTCCATGTCCCTGAAAGTGAAAAAAGATCTTCAGAAATATTTTTCAAATAAAATGAATGATTTTTGTAAAAAGTAATGTGTGGCAAGTAAAAGGAATCACCTACACCCTGCCAGTTTCCAACTATTTGATCCCTAGCAAAGTTAATACAATTTATTTGACCTTTTTTATCAACCAAAGAACCTAGTTCATAACTTTCGTATTCACTATTGTCTACATTCTGTTTATATTCAATTTCTAATTGATTACTATCTGCATTTTGCGCAACTTTTAAATTATCTATCCATAACAATAGTGAGATTATTAAAGCGGTATTAGCAATAAAAATAAGTACTACTATTGTATAGATACGCATATCGAGTTCTGTAAAAGAAAGCACATGATTTTTAATCTGTCTAATTTTATCCAATCCTTTCCTCACCATTTTGAGCAGAAGAATTAATACTTCGTAAAAAAATACGAATGGTGAAGCCACTAATAAAAATATACTAATAAAGAGAATTTTTTTAATTAAAATGATAAACTTTTGCATATATAAATTGTCTTAAACTAAAACTACAAACATACCATATTTTGTATTTATCAGAACTCTTTCCAATTATCAATTAGTGGTATAAATACATCAAAAGCAAAGCCGGACTTCTTTTCAACTGCCTCAAATACCACTACCGGTATCAAATATGTGGTATTTTTATTATCTTGGACATAGTGAGCATTTGCCTTGAATCTCAAAGTGATTTCAATGCCATTTTTATCTAAACCTAACTTATTTATAACTATAGCGTCACTCAGCCATTCATAATCTTTTACAAAATAAATTTTATCTATATCTATGCCTGAACGTATTCTATCCAAATCTACAGAAACTCTCTTACTTTTTGTAATTTCAAAATTATTTTGTTTTCTTATTTCTACATATTTATAATTGTAAGGCTCACCTCTTATCTCATTAAAAACCAATATATTGGGGGCATTTACAATGTGAACGTTACCTGAACTTTCGTATACATTAACTTCAGCACGTTTTGAGTTGGTATACAATTCAAACTGCTTATCTGTTAAGCCCACAGCTGGAATATTAGAATTTCTACTTTCTACAAATATTGGCTTTGCATTAAAAGTAGTCCCATTTTTGTTAACTGCATTTAAGACGTCATTTATTAAGAAGTTCTTCTTATCTTCAAATAGAGTAAAGCTTATTTCCTCTAGGTATCCATTTTGTGGTGCGAAATTAAAGTTGCTATTTGATTTGAATATACTAAAATTATTTTCAGAATCTATGACTTCATCAGCAAATTTTACTTTAAATTCTGCAATTTCAGAAATCGAGGAGTTTTTAATTTCAGCATCAATCATATTTTTATTATTAGGATTCATAATGACAATTATTACCCCAACTAAACCAATTAATGTGAGGACAAACCAAAACGTCATTTTTTTATTAATTAATTTAGCTTTCATATTATCTTAAATATTATGATCTACTCATAAACCACTCTATAAAGATTCGAGTTGAATATAGTAGATAACAGGAGTTAGCATAATATTTTGATTATTCAACTTTGTAATATAGTATTCCGAACATATTGAAATAGTTTTTGGAAATATTGCAATTAAAATTGCTTTTATCGTTTACTCCAAGCAACGAATAATTTATTCTAAACTCAATTGTACTTTCTGAAGCACTATAATCAATTATATCCTCTGAAAATTCTGAAAGATCAGTACTTAAAATAGAAGTAAAGTTGCCACCTTCATTGCGATTTGTTA
>CAZRHM010000170.1:1764-1971 GCA_964599845.1 uncultured Candidatus Saccharibacteria bacterium | reverse complement strand
AAAACGCATATTTTAATACTGTTTCTTTTAAAGTACGTTTTCCTAAAACAATTTTATTCTTGTTGAATAATTCTAATATTCTACCTGCTTTTATAAAAGTATCTTGCTTAGTTATTTTTTTTAATAATGATTCATTAATATAATAATTGGAAAAATTTTCCTTAACTATTAATGATAATCCCTCTAAAAAAGGAAAAGGCTTTTTTA
>CAZRHM010000170.1:1378-1754 GCA_964599845.1 uncultured Candidatus Saccharibacteria bacterium | reverse complement strand
TAGTACCGATTTCAATTCCTTTACCGTAATTAATATTATTTGAGTTAAAATACTTTTGAAAATTATCGGACTTAAATTTTTTCAATAAAGTATAATCCAAAGAATTTCCATATAATGCAACCTTAAACATCCATTCGTTTTCAATAAAATGCTTTTGAATGATTTGCTTTTTATCGAATTTCTCAATTACTATATTCTTTGAATATTTATTAAAAAAAATATTTTGTTTTAATGATATATGTTTAACGACAGAATTATAATTTATTACTTCTTTGGAAATATTTGATTTAAAAAATAAAATCATTGCAGGATTATCTGCATTTTCAAAAACTAATCTCCTTACGGATGACAAATCAAAACATTCTTCTATAAAATT
>CAZRHM010000170.1:0-1368 GCA_964599845.1 uncultured Candidatus Saccharibacteria bacterium | reverse complement strand
CTTTATTGTTGTAAAACACCTTGCTTGTTACAATTAAAGCAATATTAGTTTCATCCTCTACAAAATCTTTAACTCTAATCAAATATGATTGAGCAATTTGTTTATCACTTACTATTTTATCAAATTTAGTTTGCTTTAACCAAAGCAAATGTTCCGGTGAATTATTGCTTTTCCATGGTGGGTTTCCAAGAATAAAATTTACATTCTCACTCTTGATTTTATTCCAAATATCTTCTTTAGTTAAATCAAAAAAATGAGCTTTAAAAAAATTTATGTCTTTTAAATTCGGAAAAGTATATTGGTCAATATTTCCGGGGTCTTGATAATCTAGTAAAGCTACATAAATAGAAAAACAAGCTACGTTTATAGCTTCTTCATTGATATCAATCCCAAAAAGATTTTTTTCTGCGATTTGGCGGATTTTGTTTCCGAAAGTTTGATTATCATCGTTTGGGTTTAGTTCTTTTTCCCGTTCAATCATCCTTCTTAATCCTTGAACCAAGAAAATTCCCGAACCCATTGCCGGATCAAAAATTTTACATTCACTAGTTGATTTGTTATTCTCGAAAAATTTATCAGTAGTTTGAGCTAAAATATAATCAACTAAAAAAGGAGGTGTATAAACAGCAGAAGTAGCGTTTTTTGTTTCTTCATCCAGGAGGGTTTCATATATTCCGCTTATTAATTCAACAGGAATAATTCCAAAATCAAATACATCATATTGAAAATCAAAATCAGAAAATAAATTAATTTTATCTTCAATACTTACTCCATCCGGGTTAAAAAGTTTTGATAATATATTTGCTTGAATGGTGGTTAATTCAGTGTTTGAATTCTTAAATAAAACACCATTAAACCTATTGTTTAAATAATCAAAAAAATCAACAAGTTTTGTTGGATTAGCAATTAACTCACTTAATGATTTTCTTCTAGTAAGAATTTCATTTTCATCACCTTCAATAAAAGAATTATCAATTTTTATTTTTCTATCAATAAGATAACGAATGAAAATTAATCTTAAAACCAATACTTTAGCCAAACTTTCTTCTAATTGAAAATCATTTTTTAATATAAAGATTGTTTGTTTTATATTTTCAAAAAGTTGTTGATTAACTCTTTTTTTAAGGACTGTTTTTTTATGCTTCTCATAAAACCATTCAAAAGAAGTTCCACTTTGCAAATTCCAAAAAGAAAATTTGTCTTCAATTTCGTCTTTCGACAACTTTATTTCTTCTAAACTTTTTTCTTTTTTACTGTAATTTAAAGCATTGTAAACTTTTATTTCAGAATCTTTAATTACAAAAATAATAGGAGAATTATCAAATGACCAAACCTGTTTATGGATTTCATTTTCTCTCTCTTTATCAT
>CAZRHM010000169.1:0-1977 GCA_964599845.1 uncultured Candidatus Saccharibacteria bacterium | reverse complement strand
ATAGTCAACTTAAACATAAAAGGTAATAAGGTGAGACAAAGAGTTAAAAACCTACTTGCTGAAACTTTTATACCGAATCCTGAAGGATATACTAATGTTCTTTTAAAAGATGGTAATCCAGAAAATTTAAGTATTGGAAATATTTACTGGACTAACCAAAGCGGAGGAGGTACAATAGTAGAGAAGCTAAAACAAGGAAGTATTTTAAATAACTTCACTGTTATAGAGGACTTATATGAGCCGAATGTACCCAGGAAACTAATAGTTAAATGTAATAAGTGTAGTAAAATATTTAAGAGGAGTTTCAGCGTTGTTAATAATAACGAATGCGCTTGTGATAAACCGCGGGAGAAGAGTAAACAAGAAAGAAATAAAAAATACTTAAAGAAGAATAAAAAACGGTTGCTTCACACAATAGGTGAAGAAGAGTCAATAATGTTGTGCAGAAAATGTAGAAAATTAGAAACAGTTAAGAATAGTAACATATCTAATAAAATAAATGAGTATTGTTGCGAGGAGAAAAAGACAGAAAAGACATACCTTGAAAAAGTCGAATTAAAATTGAAGGAGGTATTTTATAATATGAAGAATAGATGTTATAAAGACTATTGTAAGGACTATAAAAATTACGGCGCAAGAGGGATAAAAATATGTGATGAATGGTTAAACAACATAAACAGTTTTATAGAATGGTCTTTAAACAATGGTTACAATATGTATAGCAACTTATCAATAGATAGAATAGATAACGATGGAGACTATACACCTGAGAATTGCCAATGGATACCTATCAAACTTAATGTAAGAAAGAATAGGCATACCAAACTAACATATGAAGATGTCGTATTTATAAGAGAAAGCTTTAAAAGTGGAAAGCATAGCAAAAAAGAATTAATAAAGATGTTTGGTATACATAGATGTTGTATTAATGTAGTTATTAGAGGAGATGTTTGGAATTTAGACGAAGACGTTTTAAAGTGGATGGAGAGGAACGGAGTAAACTAAATTTTGTGGAGTGGGGGTGTGGATTGGTAGACTAGACAAAAATTCCCCTCCCAAAAAAGAATTTTCCCCTCCATACCCCACATTTCAAATCCATTTCCAAAATCGTTTCTTAAAACTCAAAACTTTTTGACTTTTGATTTTGGGTGCTTATTTAGAACTGTTCTTTATTAACTGTTTTGTTTGTTTTTCTCGATTTTATTTTGTACTTTTATAGTGTAATTATTAGAGTTCTTTTGTCTTATTATTTTTACCCGCCGAACCGAAAATTTAACATTTAAAGTTTGGTAGTTTAAAATAAATTTTGTACATTTACACTATAATTACAAAGGTCATTTACATACTGGATTTTTAGTGCACGAAAATAAATTGTAAATTTTAACAATTATTATTTGGCAGAATAAAATAAAAGTAGTACATTTGAATATAATTTAAAACAATAACATTATGAATACATTAAACATTACACCCGAAAACTTTACACGTATCAATAATGATACAAACGGGAATCCAAGATACGTAATTCATTACAGCAACTTATTAACTGAAGAGGATAATGAAAACTTACCTTTGCGAGTGAGTCCAATATTTAAAGTTGTTGAGAATATGGATAAAAGATATGCAACAGCTTTGAGTAAAGCTAAAAAGTTAGGCGGTAAGAAATACCACAATAAACAGTACGGTGGTGGCATTGTGTTTCAATGTTATAATATTCAAGATTTGTGCAACAATTTAAATTCTTTATAATATGAATCAAGAAATAATAATCAACGAAACAGATAGCCTAAAAGACAAGGCAACAAAAACAGTTTTAATATTTGCGGGAAGTTACGAACTAAAAAAGCAAATGAAAAAATTAAAAGTAGATTATACAAAAGTGCAAAGAGGTTTTAATACTTTCTTTGTTTTAAGGAGTAGAGAATTTGGACGTATAGAGGTAAAGTTATGAAAAAGATTTTTAAACATTGGGAAGCA
>CAZRHM010000168.1:0-1981 GCA_964599845.1 uncultured Candidatus Saccharibacteria bacterium | reverse complement strand
ATTTTTGAAGGAGCAATTTCTTGATTTTTAAATATGTCTTTCATAAGAATAAACGCACCACAATAATGTATAACAGCAATAGCGGTTGTAGTGCTTAATTTTAACACTATTGCTTCTAATTAATATTTGGTTTAACTCAATAATTTGTGCTTTTAATCCGCCACTGCGGTTATACTTTGCCGTTAGTGGACGTAAATATACAAAATTAGTTTACAAAACTTCTAGTGTAATTTATCGACAATTGAAGCAAATCAAAGTTTTCGACTATAATAGATTCGCCTAAACGAAAATTATATTGGTATTGAGCTAGCAATTTAGATATGGAAGCATAGTCGTGTAATGTTCTTTTCACTTCAGGAATATTCAAATTAGATGAAAGTAAATCATCAGCTTTCTTACAATAATATACAGCCGTACTATGGTCTCTGTTTATGGTTTTGCCTATCTTTTCAAAAGTATAACCTAATTCTTTCATAAAGCAACAAATTATCATTTTAGGGTATATCAATTCGGATTTTCTTGAACGTGATAACAAAAGTTGCTTATCTATTTTAAAATATTCGCAAACAATATTTAATACATCTTCGGGAGATAAGTATCTTTGGTTTAGTCTTTCCATATCAAAATAAAGTTAATGTACTGTTTTTTTCTTCTACTGCATCTTTATGGTTTTTTACATTTATATCAAAATAAGAATCTTTTAATTCTATACTAATTGATTTTCTATTCATTTTTAATGCTTGATATCCCTCCGAGCCAATACCGCCAAAAGGGCTAAAAACCACTTCTCCCTCATTAGAATACAAATGTAATATTCTTTCAATAGTGTCAAGTTGTAAAGGCGTTATATGCTTTTCATCGTTACCATCCCTAGCACTTCTATATTGCAATGTTCTTGAATAATCAACATCATACCAAACAGGACTAGCGTATTTTTGCCAAAGTTCTACTGGTAGGTAATCAGGTTTATTTGGGTCTGTGTCTTGATGTGTTATAGGCACTTCGTTTTCACCCTCGTTTCTGAAAAACAAAACATAATCTGGAATACCAACCCTACTCATGCAACTGTCTTTTTTAATAGTCTTATGCAACAAACCTACTGCTTTTGTTCTTTGCATTTCTGTTACTGGATTCTTCCAAATGGTAACTCTACTATGATAAATCATTCCTGCCTCTTGATGCATTTTAATTATATCACCGCTAAAATCACGCAATCCAATATACCCCTCTTTACCTTTCTGTACAGGCAAATCCATACAATGAACCGCAATTATACGACCTGGTTTAGTTATTCTTTTTATTTCTTTTAGTAAAAATTCATAGTGTTGCTTAAATTGACTATAATTAGCTGAGTTGTTCATATCTTTTGGGTCATCTGAATAAACATATAATTCAAAAAATGGGGGGCTATAAACTGTAATATCAGCACAATTGTCAGGCAAGCCCATTGATACTTCTACGCAATCCCCACAATATAAAGCATAATCCTTTGTAACCACTTGGTCTTTTAAAATAACTTCTTTCATAATATTTAAAAATTAGGTGTTAGTATTTGTGTTTTTTTATATTCTCGTTTAGGTTTGTTTTTTTTATAATCTTGTTTTGCCGAATATTTAGCCATTTCACGTATCATTTTAAAATGGTTTTCTTGTTTTTCTAATATAGATTTTCTAACATTAGATTGACTTTCTGGAACTAATAAATGAACTTTTACTTTGTTCTTTTGACCAAAACGATAACAACGTCTTACGGCTTGGTAGAATTGTTCAAATTTAAAGTCGTAAGAAGTGAAAACCATATTATGACAATTTTGATAATTCATACCCATTGAAGCGATTGAGGTTTTTGTTATCAATATTCTGAAATCATTATTTGCAAAACCATTAAGATATTTAGCTTTATATTCAGGCTTATCACTCCCTTGAACATTAACTGCTTCTGGAATAAGTTTATTCAAAGTATCTGTCTCATTATTTGATAA
>CAZRHM010000167.1:0-1981 GCA_964599845.1 uncultured Candidatus Saccharibacteria bacterium | reverse complement strand
TTATTTCTTTATATTCAGGAACTAATCCTTTTTTAAAATCAATCAAATCATTTCCAGATGGCTGTAATAAGTTAACGCCAAGCTTAAATTTATAGCTTGCAGTCCCTAACTCATTTTGGTCGAATGGTGTAATTTTTATTTTCCCATCGTCTCTATATTTTATTATGTCTTTATTCGATAGAATCATGATTAGTTAAATGCAGTATTAAATAAAGTTACTTCGATTTTCTATATCTAAAATCTTTTTAAACCTTCTACCATGCCTTGTTTCAATTCCATCAAAATTGGCTTTTAAAAATTTTTTTACAATTTCTACAGGATCTTCTCCTTCGTATTCTGAATCTAAGCATATTATATTTGCATTGTCGTGTTTTCTGGCCATTTCGGCATGTATTTTAGAAAAACAAAGAGAGGCATATGCACCTTTAACTTTATTAGCTGCTATACACATCCCATTCCCAGATTTACAAATTAGTATTCCTAAAGTTTTATGGATAAGATCATCATTCATTCCGTTTTCGGCAACAGCCGTTGCTACTTTTAACGCAAAATCTGGATAATCATCGTCGGCAATAAATTCGAAAGGTCCTAAATCCTCCATATCAAATTCTTTTTGTAATTCTTTAAGAATTCTGTTTTTTAGCTCAAAGCCACCGTGATCTGCTGCAATATATATTTTCATATTTAGTTTTGTTTGTTTCAGTCTATAACACCTTAAGTGTTAAAATCAATTAATGGCAGACATTGAACAAATAAAATCAAAGCTTGATATTGTAAGTGTAGTTTCTGAATATGTGGAACTAAAGCCTGCCGGTAGTAATTTTAGAGGACTTTGCCCGTTTCATTCAGAAAAATCACCATCTTTTATGGTAAATCCAAGCCTACAAATTTACAAATGTTTTGGGTGTGGTAATGGTGGCGATGTAATTAAGTTTTACCAAGAAATTGAAAGGCTAGACTTTAGAGATGCACTACAAAAAGCAGCAGAAAAAGCAGGGGTTGAGTTAGATTCGTTTAGCCCAAAAGATAAAAAGACAGAAGAAACAAAAAAAAGAATCTTTTTAGCAAATGAGCTTGCAGCAAAGTTTTACAATCATATTTTGAAAACACACAAAATAGGAGCACCAGGTCGTGAATATGCAGCAAAAAGAAACATAGAATCAGCACAAATTAATAAGTTCATGTTTGGCTTTGCTCCAAATAATCACGAGAATTTAAAAAACTTTTTAATGAGCAGAGGCTTTAGTGAAGACGAATTACTAGAATTTGGTCTATTAATAGATAGAAACGGAAAGAAAATAGATAAGTTTAGAAACAGATTGTTACAGCCAATATTCGCACTTGACGGAAATATTGCAGGATTTAGCGGTAGATACATTGGTAGCTTCGATAAAGCACCAAAATATTTAAATTCTTCCGACTCTTTGGTTTATAGAAAAAATGAAATTCTGTATGGACTTTATCAGGCAAAAGAAGCAATTCGCAAAAAAGGCTTTGTAATTTTGGTGGAAGGTAATTTAGATGTAGTAACTGTTTCAAAAAATGGAGATGAAAACGTGGTGGCACCCCTTGGGACGGCATTTACGCCTGCACAAGCAAAATTGTTAAAACGATTTACAGATACAATATATTTTTGTTTTGATTCCGATACAGCAGGCGTAAATGCCGTCATCCGAAGTGTAAAAATAGCCGAAGATGAAAACTTAAAACATCTAGTTATAGATTTAGACGACTTCCAAGATTCCGATGAATTAATAAATAATAATCCTAAGCTATGGACTAAAAAGCTAACAAATCCAATAGATACAATAGATTATTTAAAAACTAAATTTGCCGAAGGTTTAGATTTAGGAACTGCAGCCGGAAAAAAATCATTTCAGTCAAAAATACTTCCAGTCCTAAGCTTTATTAAAGATAAGGTATCACGAACACATTACTTAAAAGACATTTCAATAATATTAGAAGTAAGCCAAGATGACTT
>CAZRHM010000166.1:0-1982 GCA_964599845.1 uncultured Candidatus Saccharibacteria bacterium | reverse complement strand
TTATTGTATTGCTTGTAGCTGATTTTACTACTCCTAAATGAGCACCAATTAGTATAGACGTTAAAATACTAACACTTACTGCCAGTGCAAAAAGAAAGGGCCTGTTTTTTCCCTTGTTCATGTTCTTCAACTCCATTTACGAAGTTAATCTTATTACAGAATATATAATAATCGATGGATTAGCAAGATTAAGATTTATTAAAAACAACTTTGTCATTTTTTAAAGTTGCCTTAATTTTTAGAAGATCTTTACGTTTTGCAGGAATTTTATTATGTAAAAAAAACTCTGCCAATCCATTTTCTAAAATCTCTTGAATTTTTCGTCTAATATTACGAGCACCATATTGTTTGCTGTATCCTTCATTGTTAATTTTTTCTACAACTTTATCTTGTACTTCTAACAATATCTTTTGCTCAAGTAAATCTAAAATTAACTGTTTTACATTATTATGCGCAATCTCAAGTGTGTCTTTTTTATTCAGGCCTCTAAAAACATCTATTAAATCTATTCTATTAATAAATTCTGGACGTAAAGAATACCTTAGCTCGTTAATTATTTTTTCTCGCATTTCTTCGTAAACCTCGTCTAATTCTTCTTCATCTTCTTTTGTAAATTCTATATCAAAGCCTAGTTTTTGGTCTTCAGAAATTTCTTCTGCTCCAATATTAGAAGTCATTACAATAATACAATTACTAAAGCTAACCTGCTTACCTTGACTATCTGTTAAATGTCCTTCTTCAAGAATTTGAAGCAAAAGATTAAGTGTATCTGGATGTGCTTTTTCAATTTCATCAAATAAAATTACGCTGTATGGTTTTCTTTTTACATACTTTGTTAACTGTCCACCCTCCTGAAAACCTACATACCCTGGAGGAGAACCAATAAGTTTAGAAACGCTGTGCATTTCCATAAACTCACTCATATCTATTTGGTAAATTAAATCTTCCGAACCAAATAATTCTCTTGCTAATGATTTAGCTAGTTCAGTTTTTCCAATACCTGTTGGTCCTAAGAATAAAAAGGAAGCCAATGGTCGCTTTTTATTTCCAATTCCCAAGTGAGATCTTTGTATTGCAGATGTAACATTTTTTACAACATGATTTTGACCAACTATTCTTTTTAAAATATTCTTTTCAAGGTTTAATAAGGTTTTGTCCGAAATATCACTAGCTATGATTGGAATTTTAGTCCAGTCCAACATTATTTGTTTTATAAGTTCTTCGCCAACACTTTTTGAGTATTTTTTCTTTACTGTTTTTTTACCTTCAATAATTAAAGCAATTTCGTCTACAATTTCATTTTCTTTTTGTTTTAATTCAGATGCTTTTTTAAGATTTTTATTTTGAATACTTTTTTCCTTTTCTTGTTGTATTTTAATTAATTTTTCACCTAGATCTGATAGCTCAGGTTCAATTGCAACTTCTCTACCTATTTTTACTGCTGCACTAGCCTCATCTATTAAGTCAATTGCTTTATCTGGTAAGTATCTATCTTTTATAAACTGGCTTGATAATTTAACTGCACTCTCTATCGCTTCATCTTTAATCTTTACTTTATGATAAGCTTCAAAGTCTTTTTTAATTCCTTTTAGCACTGAAATTGCACTATCTGTATCTAATTCTTCAACGAAAATAGGCTGAAATCTTCTACTTAAAGCGGGATCATTCTCAATATTTTTAGAGTATTCATCTATTGTGGTTGCACCAATAACAGTTAATCCTGAATTTGTAAGGTATGGTTTTAGTATGTTTGCCACATCTAATGAATCTTTTCCACCGACTGAACCTGCCCCAATAATATTATGTATTTCATCAATAAATAGAATTGTATTGCCATCCTCAATTGCACGGTTAATTAAATAGTTAATTCGTTCTTCTACATCTCCTCTCAACTTAGCACCTGCAATAATTGATGCTAAATCTACATTAAGAATCTTTTTATTTATTAGAGATGCAGGAACTTGTTTTTGTACTAATTGAGT
>CAZRHM010000165.1:0-1995 GCA_964599845.1 uncultured Candidatus Saccharibacteria bacterium | reverse complement strand
AATTGCACCAATAATTGTTGCTAAAACTATTTTGCAGTTGGTAAAAACCGGTAATATAGATATAATTCCTATTCCTAACCTGCATGACGTTGACCATGTAATGCTTGAATTATTTATAAACAGACTTGTTAGTTCAATCCCCGAAGATTCTTGGCTATTTACTTTAAAAACTTACAATGGTGAAAAAATTAGAGTAAGACTTAATCCAGAGGGGCTGATCCAAAGCTCAAGTATAGCAGAAATAATTACCATTAAGCTCCCGTTTTATTGGAGAGACACAAAAATTAGTAAAAGAGATAAATATTTAACAAAAATGTTTAATAAGGGAATAAATCCACACACAGGTTTAGCTTATATAACACAAAAAATCATATTTAGAACTCAACGTGGTTATGCCGATGTACAAACTGATTCATTAGTACGTTGGCCTATAGTTCAGTATATATTCATATGCTATAAAATGTACGAAGAAGAGAATATGACTGTATATAAAGCACAAAAATCTTCTAAAAATACTGCATATTCAAAATACTGGGATGAATTGTTAGAAACATTTCCAAAATCAGAGGTCAATAGAGCTATTAAGCAAGTTAATAAAATCTTAAGGTTAATAGATATGCATGCCCGAGACTTTTTATTAGGACATGTATATGCTGGAGGTCCAAGCTCGCTATACGGAGGCTTATTAGATACTTTAGTGTATCAAATAGACGAGAATGGGAGGTAAAATATAGTTATACTTTAGTATTTTCCTCTTCAGGAATTTCGGTTTTATAGTATACTTGGACTTTAGCAATAAAATCAGCTAATTTATCTTCCCATTGTAGGTTACCTTTATATGGAGTTATATTAATAGGAGTATCCTTAGGACTCTTTATTTTTTCTGAACCATACATAAAATGATCTAGGTGCATTCTGTAATCATCTGAGAAGAGTGTTTGGCCTATTGCTTCAATTAGTTTTTTTGTTCTGTCTGGGGCAGTGACCAGTACTTGTATTTGATCATTGTTGAGGTATTTTTTGGAGAAAAGTAGAGTTGTAAGTACGGCTTTATCATGGGCTGCTAAGTTTTTTTCCGCAAAGTACGTTTGTTGAGTAATCTTTATCATCGATGCATAAGTATTTTGTATGTCTTCTATAAATACGTCGGGCAATATTCTTTTAGGCATTAGGGGTAATGCGATGTCTTCCACTATTTTTAACCTTTGCATTGATTCTGGGCTAACATCTTTTTTCAAATAGTGGCCTAGAGCATCTTGTTGAGGTAATATAGAATCTACAGTTTCTTTAAGCATATCGTACCACAGAGTAAAAACTGCGGTTGCTATAAATAGATCTCTTGGTGATACTTCTGCAGTTAGTCCACTGGAATCTTTTGACTCAACAGCTTTAGGTAATATGATCCCATAGTTTTCTAGGTTAAATTTTGGCCAATTTTGTGTTGCATCTTCTATAATGCTTATTAAAGTTTCCGAAGAAATATTAGCTGCATCGAGTTGTGAAAACATTCTTTGTAGTTGTGCCGCAAAAGCTTCAGGTGTATTGTATTCTGTTAAATCAATCTTAGGTGTTTGTCTAACTTTATCTGTCATGCTTTCAGTTTGGTTTTTAGCTTGTTCTTCTATTGTGCCCATAATAAATTTTTAATTTAATCCATAAAACCATAAATCAGAGTAATTATTTTAAGACTTGCTACGAAAAATTTCTATACTCTGTGATTATTTGAATGAACTTTAAGACAGTTTCTTTGCTTTAGTATTTATAATAAAAAATTAATAATTCTGCTAGTATAAATATAAGTATTAAAACTAACGCTTACTTATATTATTATGACTTTATTTGCAAAATCAAAATCTACAAAGATTAGTTCAAAATTTTCAATTTTAAATTTCTATATTTTAATGTCTCCTTTTGTCATAGCAGTAATTTTAGATGTTTTAATAAATAAAATCATACAGATAATTTGACACCTTGATGCCGATAATTCCTAAGCTA
>CAZRHM010000164.1:0-2005 GCA_964599845.1 uncultured Candidatus Saccharibacteria bacterium | reverse complement strand
GACCAAGCTTTAGGTGTTCAAGATGCATACATCTTAGCTTGGAGACCAGCTGAAAACGGGAAAGCAGTACTTGCTTATCGTCATGCAGGATCTGCGGAAGGCGTAGCTGGAGAGCAAGGATTTTTTGCACTTGTTGATCTAAAAGCTAGAACGGCAGAACAAATCACTGAGATTCCTTACGATCCAAACTTTTACTTATTCCAATACCAAGGTTTTGCAGTTGATGGAACTGAAATATACCTAACTCAAGCTCCTGTTGGAGAAAACGGGAACATTTATGTTGTCGATACAGAGTCAGGTGAAGTAACTATGGGTGCAGAACTAGTTAATGTATCGGGAAGTCATTTTATCGGAGCATTTTAAGCTCATTTAAAAAGTCATTAATTACAGTAATTCCGGGGAGTTCCCCCGGAATTCTTTCAATATTAGAACATACGCTTTAAAAACCTAAGAAATGAAAAAACAAACCATTAAGATCTTCTTTCTAAGTATGGTTACATCCTTAGCCTCACTAACGACTATTGCTCAAAATAAGGGAGAAGAAAATCCATTTATGGATAGAGACTACTGGGCTGCAAAACCTAGTATAGAGGATATTGATGCGAAAATCGCTCAAGGACATTCTATCACTGAGTCCAACCGCGGTGGATATGATCCGACTTCTTTCGCCATTTTTGGTGGAAATTCTAAGGCCACCATTGCACATCTTTTAGCCCAAGGGAATGATGTAAACAAAAGAACGCATGATTCAAGAACTTATATCTTTTGGGCAGCCTCAAGAGGGCATTTAGACATCGTAGAGGTGTTACTTGAAAAGGGAGCTAAAACTGATTTAACAGATTCTCACGGCTATACGGTATCTCAATTTACCGCAGCTGCTGGGCAAGATAATACGGCTGTGTATGAATTCCTTATCAAAAATGGATCCGACCTTATCAATGAAAAAGATCAAGATGGTCGCAGCGTCATTTTAATAGCGGCTCCTAGGGTTAAGAATTTAGATCTAATCGATTACTTTATCAGCAAAGGACTAGATATTAATGCTACAGATAACCGTGGTAATGGTATATTTGCCTATGCAGCTCAAGGAGGAAATATCGATGTGTTAAATGCACTTATTGATCGTGGTGTTTCTACAAAGGCTAACGCCAAGACTAAGGAAAATGCAATATTGTTTGCTAGTCGTGGAGGTAGAGGTAGTAGTAACTCTTTAGAGGTATTTAAATATTTAGAAGAACTCGGTGTTAATCCTAATGTTACTTCCGACCAAGGTATTACTCCACTACACAATCTCTCTCGTTCTTCAAAAGATCTAAAGATCTATGATTACTTTATCCAAAAAGGAGTAGATCCTAATGCTGTTGATCACAATGGTAATACAGCCTTACTCAACGCTTGTTCTCGTAATAATTTAGATATCATTAAATACCTAGGTGAAAAATCAGATGATATCAACCATTTAAACCAAGACGGTCATTCAGCTCTTAGTATAGCAGTTCAGAACAATAGCAGCGAAGTAGTTGCTTACCTTCTATCAAAGGGAGCAGATGCTAAACTCATAGATAAAAACGGCAATAGCCTAGTGTATTATCTACTAGATACTCGTGGATTACCTAAGGATTTTGAAACCAAGGTAGCGGCTTTAAAGGAAAAAGATGTGGACTTTACAAAAGCTCAAGAAGACGAAAAAAACATTTGGCATTTAGCAGTTCAAAAAAATAATTTAGCGCTTTTACAGACCGTAAATGGTTTAGGTGCTGATATTAACGCTAAAGATAGTCAAGGAAACACACCTTTACACTATGCGGCTTTACAGACCGATAATGTGGAGGTTTTACAATACTTACTATCAGAGGGTGCGGATGTAAATCTAACTACTGAGTTTGGAGAAACTCCTTATGAATTAGCTAGTGCAAACGAGCTATTAGTAGCGAAGAATGCAGATTTGACTTTTCTAAAATAATTATAGAACACACAATATAGAACCATGAAACTTTTAGGTAAA
>CAZRHM010000163.1:0-2023 GCA_964599845.1 uncultured Candidatus Saccharibacteria bacterium | reverse complement strand
AAAGCATAGTTATAAAAAAGTAAAAACAGCAGTTGTACAACACGATATTATTCCTTTAATAAATAATAAATTTTCTCAAAAAGGTCCTATACATAATTTGGCAAAAAAATTTTTCTATAAATTTATGCTAGAAGGTGTTAAACATGCCGATATTATTTTTACTCCATCGGAATTTTCTAAAAAAGATATTATAAATTATTTGCATATAGATACCAATAAAATCAAACCAATTTACTTGGGTGTAGATCAAGAATTTTTCAAGAAAAACCAAAAATTTTCTAAAAGCGATTTGAGCGAAATATTAAATAGATTTAATCTAGAAAATAAAAGCTACATATTTTACGATTCAGGGCTTGAACCTAATAAAGGAGTAGATAATTTAGTAGAATCATTAAAAATATTTTTTAATTACAATAATAAAGATTTACCCCAAAAAATTGTAATTACAGGTGGTGATTTTTATAAAGGCAATGGTTTCGAAATCAAAGCAAAAAACGAAAGAGGACAGGAATTTTTAAATAAAGTAAAAAAGAATGGATTTACCGAAAGAATTGTAACAACAGGTAAAGTGACAGATGATGAAATAATTATGCTTTTGAGCATGTCTTCCCTATATATTTATTTGTCTGAATATGAAGGATTTGGTTTTGGACCTATACAAGCAATGGCATCAGAAGTTCCAGCTGTTGTTAGTAATTTATCTTGTTTGCCCGAAATTACAGCTGGAGGAGCAATATTAGTTGATCCAAGAGCACATGGTGATGTAGCAAAAAGCATGAAAAACATTTTAACAGACAAAAAAAATCAAAAAACTTTATTAAAAAAAGGAATCGAAGTGGCAAAACAATACAATTGGAAAGATACTGCAGAAAAAACATGGACAGAAATAAAGAATTTGATAGAAGACTATTAACTAAAGAAAACATACTAACAACTAATGAGAACTCCATAATATTTATAGTTTGCAAACAATAACCAGCCATACATTTTAAATAAAAATTTCTATAACTTATTCATCTAACATTCGCTCTCTTTTTCACTTCACAAAATTCCTAAAATCTTGCATAATAGGGAAACTAAAAACTTTAACATGACAGATGATCCGGCAAAAAAACAATACCTAATTTTTTCGGCCATACTGGCTTTAATAATTTCGTTTATTTTAAACTTTTTCTTTTTTGGCTTATTGCAAGGTCCAATAATTTCGGGATTTCCTTTTAATGTTACAGAAGCAACTGGAGTAACTGCTTTCTTTTCAAGGCTTGTAAACACAATTGTATTGGGGGGATTTTTAACAATTCCAATTTATTATTTTTTGCAATGGCTTCAAAATAGAGGAGGCTACTAATTAGCTTTTTAGCTAATATAAAGTGTAAAACATTTTCAAATTAATAATTCCTTACCTTTGAATAAATAAAGTAAAAGAGCCATTAAGTTTTATTTTTTTATGTGTTATATTTTCGCAGTTTAATAATACATTTTCATGGATAAGCAAAAAATAGTTTTAAAAATAGGTGGTTCAATACTTTCCCCATCAGAAGATAATATTTTCAACTTTAGTATTGCAAAAAAAATTAAAGAAAACTTATTAACTCTAAAAAATTCACATCAATTTATAACAATTATCGGTGGTGGAGCTTTAGCTCGAAAATACCAAGCATTAGCAAAAGAAAACGTAGCGCAGCGCATCATTGTTACTGGTGTACAACCAAAATTATCATTAGGGTTCACACAAGAAAATGCTCAAAATAGGTTAACCATTGTAGGTGCATTAAATGGCAGGTATATTTTAAAACCACCATTTCAAATGTACCCACAAATACCAGAAATTGAGGCACTATCTATGTTATTAACACAAGCTTGTGGAATAGCAACAGTACCCTTTTTATTAATCCCATTAAAAGATGGCGCTTTAGCTTATTTAACCAAGCGTATAGATCGTACTGCCAATAACGGAAAATACCCAATGGAAGATGCTTGCCAATTCACAGAGCGACTCACAGAGCATAAATATCGTGGATCT
>CAZRHM010000162.1:0-2024 GCA_964599845.1 uncultured Candidatus Saccharibacteria bacterium | reverse complement strand
ATCCCCCAGATTGATTCCCTGAATGATAACCATGTCCGACCTGAGATCGGCCACGGGCTGTAGAATATTTGGCATTGAGAAATTGGAACCAGTCATATCCCCCACTTTGGAGGGAAAAATGTCTGAAGCTCTGGGGTATCCATTCGAGTGCATTACAAACACTCCACGCTTAACACCCACGCTTTGAGCAAATGCCGGACGCAAGGACAGAACCGGCTGTAATAGCGCCATCGCCTTTAAAGAGCCAAAAACGAACTGCCTTCTTTTCATATGCCAGTATCCCTTCTTTCAAAGAGGAGTGAAGACGAGTAGAGCTCCTCCAAAAATCCCATGATGCCGTAAGAGCCAAGGAACAGTTTGGCGCCCATCAAGTGCGAAAGCGAATCCACATCCAGCCCCGCAGGGTATCCTAGAGTGTACTTGACGAAATTCCGTGCAAAACAATCGGAAACCCGGGTGTCGCTGGCAAGGTCACGAATGAGCTGAACACCACTGTCATAAGTCGTTTTCAGCTCTCCCCCGCCCCTTAAGCCGGTGACTGTGGGATCAATGGGCTGATCTTTTTGCTCAGTCACGAAAGCCCCAAGCGCATTGTAATTCCCGAACATAAATCCAAAGGGCATAAACTGCGCATGACAAGCGATGCAGGAGGGGCCCTGCTCCATCATAACCTCAAACTGCCTGCGAACAGTGAAATCTGCAAAGTTGGGATATCTCAAGAGCGCATCTTCAGTGGCTTCATCCGTGCTAATTCCAGAGGGAAGGCCCACGGGCTCACACAAGAGCTGCTCTTTCACCAGTAGCCCCCTTTCTGTCGGACTTTCTCGGTAAATTTCCGAGGCCGCAGAGTGAACGGCCATCACACTAGCTAGCGTGAGAACGCCCAGCCTCTTGCTGGGATCTAGTTCCACCCGCTCAAAGGCGCTGCTGTTTGAAGTCTTGTTGTAAAGAGGAGCCGTCACTTGGTTCACGAAAGTATAGCTGGAGAGAAACAAAGAACTCAGCGTTGAGGTCTCAGAGTAGACCACCGACTCTATGAACTGGTTGAATTCATTCTCTACAGCTCTTGGGATAGCCGTACTTTCGAATTTTGGGAAGTTCTCGGGATACTCTTTCATCTCCCTTAAGGCTTCCACTTTCAGCCAGCTCTGAAAAAACCTGTGGACTCGGTCTTTACCTTCTTCACTGTTTAGCAGTCGCTTGACGTGGGACTTTAGAACCTCTTCGGTTAGGTTTCCAGCCATAGCGTCCTGGAGCAAAAGGCTGTCAGGCGGGCTGCCAGTGACGGAGTAGGATATGAGGCTTGCCTTCTCCAAATCGGTAAGGATGTAGGTTTCTGTTTCGGGGTTGAACACTCCCATTTCAGTTCGGTAAAGGACTTTTGGGGACATGAGAATTCGCGTCACCAATAGCTTTAAGGCTGTCGTGCGATCGGTGTCGATGGAGGCTCTGTTGTAAAACGTGTTGAGGGTGGCAAGATCGTCCTCCACAACGGACCCGCGGTAGGCCTGGGCTGTGAATTCACTTAGCCATGTTTGAAAGCACTCCTCATCCCAGGAGCCATCGAAGCACGTGTATCGATTTTTGAGTTCCGTGTCGATATAGTTTTCAGCAATGCCCTCCACATCATTGAGCAAGGCCTCATAAATACTGGCATCTAGAACCTGCCCGGACCCAGTATCGTAGCCATTGGAGTGATCGCCGTAATTGATAGAGTCCGAAAGTCCAGTTCCAGTTAGGCTGGAATAGGTGCTGCTCAGTTCGCTGGGGCTTAGCAGTCTTAACTGTCTCTGGGAGGGGACCCACTGAACAAAGGAGCCTCTGCCGTCATCCACCCATCGAAAACTGCTGCTAAAGTCACCTACCTTAAACTGGCCGCAACCCTGGCCCAAGGCAAAGGTCAATATACCGATTGCAGCGACCTGCACCGCAACCCCAATAATATATCTTTTTCGAGTATTTCTCACCGAACGCAAATCTCCCCCTTAAAGAGATAACGCTGCAAGATCTGTTCACTGGGAGTC
>CAZRHM010000161.1:1640-2036 GCA_964599845.1 uncultured Candidatus Saccharibacteria bacterium | reverse complement strand
TTTTTATTTGTGATGACGACAGCCGATTTAAATGTGAAAAATATCGTACATAACAGAATTATAAAATTTACCATTGGTAAAAGAAAAAGTAAGTTGGTGTGGTACAACACATTGATAATCAAAGGCAGCCCAGGATTTCTAAATGTATTAGAATCATTAGAAAAAATTCTAACACCATTTGCAATCCAATCAAAACTATCAGTAGTAGTAAACTTGTAAGTTCTTAAAAACTCAAAACTATCGGTAGTTATTTTTGTAGTTAGGTAAAATCTGATTAACAATATAGTAAACAGCGTAAAGAAGAATAGAATTTCTTTATGTTTTAATAATTTTGTTAATAATATTTTCATTCCATGTATATTACTATATAAAATTTTTTAAATAAAACTATTTAGC
>CAZRHM010000161.1:1191-1630 GCA_964599845.1 uncultured Candidatus Saccharibacteria bacterium | reverse complement strand
AAAAATGTATATCTGATAAACCCGACAGATAAGGAAATTAGCCTAATAGATGAGTCTGACTATAACTTAAGCTCTTGCTTTTTAAAGGCAATATCATATCCTTATTTAGAGTCACGAAGTATAATGTGCCAAAGTGGATATATATGCAGTTGGAAAGACGTCCTTTTCGAAAGAGAACTCACGTTGAAATTCAACACATGCTTAATAAAATAATTTGTAGTTATTAGTGTAAATTTTATGAAAGTATCAATAATAGGTTTAGGCTATGTGGGGTTCCCATTACTAATAGCTTTATCAAACAAAACAAAGCACGAAGTTATAGGTTTTGATATATCGTCAAAAACAATTGAAAAAATAAATAATAGTGTATGTCCAATTATTGACTACCAGGCAGAACAAGAGTTCAAAAATAGCAAAAAGCTAACTGTAACTACAGATG
>CAZRHM010000161.1:0-1181 GCA_964599845.1 uncultured Candidatus Saccharibacteria bacterium | reverse complement strand
CCAACACCAGTAAACAGTGATTTTGACCCTGACTACAATCCATTAATTAGTGCATCGAAAACTGTTGCGAAATATTTAAAAAAGAGAAACATAGTAGTAGTAGAATCTACAATTAATCCTGGTACTTGTGAGGAAGTTGTTGCACCAGCAATAGAAGAGATTTCTAAACTAACTTTGGGTGAAGATTACGATATTACACATGCACCTGAAAGGATAAATCCAGGAGACAAAACTTGGAATGTTACAAACTTGCCTAGAAACATTGGAGGTTCGCGAGTTGAAGCTGCTCAAAAAGTTACTGAATTATACAAAGAATTTATTACAGCTGAAATTAGAGTTGTATCTAATTTAAAAGTAGCAGAAGCATCAAAAATTGTAGAAAACTCATTTAGAGATTTGAATATCGCATTTGTTAATGAATCAGCAAAATCGTTCGATGCAATGGGAGTAGATTTAATAGAAACAATACAAGCTGCTTCTTCAAAATTCAGCTTTATGGCACACTATCCAGGTCCTGGAGTAGGAGGTCACTGTATTGCAGTTGACCCATATTATTTAATAAAAAGAGCAGCGAAGGCAGGATTTAATCATAGATTATTAAAAGAAGCTAGAAATATAAATAATAGTATGCCTGATTACACAATAACAAAGCTTACTTTGCTACTAAACGAAATAAAAATGTCGGTAAATGATACAAAAATAGCGCTATTGGGATTAAGTTATAAACCAGAAGTTGGCGATTTACGAGAAAGTCCTTCATTAATTATTGAATCTAAGCTTAAAAAGTTAGGTGCAAAATTAAACGTATATGAGCCTTTTATGCTAGAAAGATCCAATGTGAAAAACTTAGATGAAGCCCTAAACGGATGCGAAGCAATTGTGTTAACAACAGCTCATAAAGAATTTATAGCGAAGTTAACACCTGAGTATTTAAAAGAAAAAGGTATAAAAGCAGTAGTAGATACTAGAAGTTGCTTAAACAGCGATGCAATAAAAGAAGTTGGAATATTGTATACCGCTATTGGACGAAGTTAATTTATGTATTACTATTAGGTTTGTAGTTCTCATTTTGGGCAAGCAGCAAAGTCCATTGAAAACTAAATATAGTTGGTGTTGCCACTTTTATTACTTTCCCAAAATTTTTTTCTACAATTTCACGAATACCTTTTTGCCCCCAGTGA
>CAZRHM010000160.1:0-2038 GCA_964599845.1 uncultured Candidatus Saccharibacteria bacterium | reverse complement strand
AACGGTGCGTCCACGTGGAAGCCCGGGTCGAACCAGCCGGTTTCGTTGACGCCGTCACCGTCCAGGTCGACGTGACCCGGCGCGTCCGTCAGCCCGATCCGCGCCGTCAACGGCTCGGAGCGGTAGTTGACGTGGGTGAACCCCTTGTCGAACGACCCGGGGTTGTCCCGCGTCCCCGGTGGCGCACCGGCGACCGGCGCCGGCCGCAACGGCGGTTGGCCGCCGGCGTCGCGTTGCGGGTTGATGCCGCTGCCGGCCACCACCTGCATGTACGGGATGACGCTGCGCGAGAAGTGCTGGTCCGTGCTGTGCAGGGTCAGCGCGAACTCGCGGAACGCCGGACGTCCCGGCGGGAAGATCGCCGCCTGGACGGCGGTGTTGAGGGAGGTCAACGGCAGACCGGTGAAGCTGTCCAGCCAGAGCGACCCCTGCGGTTCGACGATCAGCATCCCGTACGCGCCGTGGCGCAGGGACGCCGGGCTCGCCAGGTTGGTGAAGATCGTCGTACCGACCTCCTTGTCCGCGTAGAACAGGTAGGTCCGGCTCTGGTTCCGCAGCACCGAGCTGTCGGGGTTGAGCCCGATGGCGACGCCGCCGTCGAGCTGCGGGTTGTACGACAGCATGCCCGCGCTGAAGCCGGCCCGCGTGCCGCCGTACAGCGCACTGGACTCGATCTTGTTCCGCAGGATGATCCGCACGCAGTCGCCGCGGTTGACCCGCAGCACGAGCGGCTCGACCTGCTTGATGCCGGCCTTGACGAGCGGGTAGTCGACGCTCAACGCGTACACGATGCCCTGGGTGTCCGGGAACGGCTCCGTGGGCAACGGGTGGTTGAACACCGTCACGTCGTAGGTCCGCAACGGTGCCAGAAACGGACAGGGGTTGGTCGGCCCGGTCACGTTGCTCGTGGTCGCGTTGGGCGGGTTCGGCCCGGGGTTGGTCTGGGTGTCACCCGTGGCCGGCGACAGCTTCGGGAACCCGGACCCGGTCGGCACCGAGTTGTCCGGTAGCTGCTTCAGGTCCGACTTCCGCTTGTCGTAGACACGGAAGATGCCCCAGGCACCGCTCTCGAGCGCGAACTGCCGGGTGCTGTAGTACAGGTAGTCACCGGGCATGCCGCGTGGCCCGCCGGCACCACCGTCGAGTATGTAGTCGTAGCGTTCGGAGATGCCGGTGACCGCGGCGTCCACGAGGCGGGCGTTGTTGCTGAACCGTTCCACGCGGAACCGGTGTCCCTGGAATCTCAACGCTTCGGCCCGTTCGTTGGTGCCGATGGTGCGGATGACCACGTCATCACCGACGTAGGCCCGCAGCAGCGGCGTCCGCGGGTCGCCGTACTTGACCGAGGAGAACACGTACGGGTCCACGGTGGTGACCGTGGCCGCG
Organism: uncultured Candidatus Saccharibacteria bacterium; assembly: GCA_964599845.1. Lineage (GTDB taxonomy): Bacteria > Patescibacteriota > Dojkabacteria > J137 > J137 > CAZRHM01. Next base: position 652 of record CAZRHM010000160.1, on the reverse strand, counting down.
ACCGTGCCGTCGTCGGTGCGTGCGGGCGTGTTGCGGTCGAACGCGTTGCGGCATCCGTCGTCGGCGTCGAACCCGTTGAACTGGAACCGTTGCTGCGTGGTGGCCGGGTTGACGTCGATCGGCTGGCCGTCGTCGTTGGTGATGATCGTGCCCTCGGGTGTCCGCTCACCCAGTGGTGCGGCCCGAAGGTTGATCGTGCCCTCCTCGCAGTCCTGTCCGAAGATGAAGTCGGACGGGGCCTGGTCGAACGGGCGACCGTTGTGCAGGAAGATCATGAACTCCCGGAACGACCCGGACTGGCCCACGCCCACCGACGCGCTGGACGGTGCGTGGATGTCCACGATCGTGCCGCTGCGGACCTCCTGCCCGGTGACCGGGTCGTGGTAGGTCGAGCCGGGCGGTTCGATGATGTGCGCACCGAACAACCCGTGCGCCCACGACATGATGCCGTCGACGTGGTCGTGCCAGAAGACCGTACCCGAGTCCACATCGGAGAACCACCGGTACTGGACGAACTCCACCGACACGGGCACGCCCGCCTGGTGGCTGTTGTCCAGCGCCCGGTCGAACGTGATCCGGTTCGTGGCCGGGTCGATCGCGGCGATCGTGCGGATCTCGATGTTCGGCGTACCCGCGCCCACCGCGATCGCGA
>CAZRHM010000159.1:0-2062 GCA_964599845.1 uncultured Candidatus Saccharibacteria bacterium | reverse complement strand
GTCGTTAAGCTGTTGGATTTCTGCGGTCTTCATTCAAACTACTCCCGGGGTTGAGGGAACCATTACAGCCTGCACACGATATGCGCATGACCAGATTCGCGCAACGCCCGCGCTCACGATTTGGCTGAACTCTTCTTCGCGCTGGCGGCGGCCTTGCCGCTGTCTTTCTTCTTCGATTCGGCCTTGGGTGTCTCGCTGCTCTTGGCAGGCGTCGTCTCGCTCTTGGCCGTCTCGCCACTCTTCTCGGGGGCCTTCTCGGGTTTGCCCTTCTTTTCCTTGAAGTCGGTTTCGTAGAAACCCGAACCCTTGAAAATAAGGCCCGCGCCTGTGCCCAGGAGGCGCTCCGTACGACCGCCACAGGCTTCGCACTTTATCTTCGGCGTAGCGCTCATGCCATGGAATACGTCAAAAGTATGGCTACATTTTTTGCACTGATAACTGTAGGTTGGCATCGTTCATACTCCTCATCGGGCAGGATGGCCCGAAAGACCAGAAACCACACAAAAGATGGCGTTCAGGAAACCGCGTAATGTAGCAGGTTCCACCCTGAAACACAAGAAAAAGTCGTGCGAAAACGGCTGCGAGCCGCCTCCCTTTCCCGTGCTTCTCAGCCGGGCTTCCCACCGGCATCGTGGCAAAATGGGGCCTGCGTCAGATTCGTGGGTTTTATGCAGCGCGTTGCTCCCAGAAGTTTTCATCGCGATTTGAGAGGGTGACGCATCTGAGTGTGATGATGTTGTTTGCGCCTCGTACGGTCCATTCCATGGCGCTTTGTTTGAGTCGTTGTCCGATGACATTCTTGCATCCGGCTTCGATGACGCCGGAGCCGATAAATAGCCCTTGGCGACGGAAATGGCCGTAGCGCATGTGTGGGATGTTTTTTTCGAAGTAGTTGATTTGGGTACGGGCATCCTTGCCTGCTTGTGGGTCTTTGGGCAGGAAGGTGCGGGCTTCTTCAAGCATGGTCTCGATGTCGCCTTCGTAAAGCAATCCCCACCATCGCTCGCGATAGTGGTTGCTGCGCTTGAGGTTGCGATCGAAGAGGGCGCCGCATAGCGTGCTGACGTGTTCCTTGGCGTGGTAAAAGTCGATGATGAATAGGGCGTTGCCGAAGTAGCTGGAAGCAATGTTTTTGACCCATTGTGCGGCATCTCCCAAGACAATGACCCGTTCGGCATTGTAGAGGCCCCGCCGGACCGCTTCGGCAAAGAGACGCTTGCCAAAATCGGCGGCGGTCTCGATGGCCCCCACAAAGGTGGTGGAAGCCTCATCGCGAATGGGACGCCCTTCGTCGTCGAAGTCATGCTGGGTAAAGACGCAACCGAGCTTGGCCTCGCGCGTCTTGGCGGCGCCGTCCGCTTGCTTGCCCTTGCGCCCTGCCACGTCACCGGGCACCATGGGCACCCCGGTGCCATCGAGTCCTATATAGAGCGTCTTGATAGACTTGGGGGCATCGGGTGACGGCACTTCCTTCAGGCGCAGCGCGTTGCGCTCTTGCTCCAGCCAAGTCTCCATCTCGGCCCCAATCCCCTCGGAGATGCGCTCGGACTCCTTACGGCAAAGGCGAATGCCCGCCAAGGCAGCCAGGTCCTTGGAGACTTCTTCGAAAGACTCTTTGGCGCCCAGCCGGGCCACTTGCCGTTGGAGCCCCGGCGAACGCGAAGTGCCGCAGATGCCCAAGGCCTCGTCGCCCGGATAACGCGTCGCCTTGCAGTCCGGACACTGGAAGAGCGAACGCTTGAACTGCACGGGCCCCAATAAGGTGTGCAACAACTTTTCTCGCCTGCCCTGGCTCTTCATGGTCCCACCGCAGGCACAGGCCACGGCCTCTTTCTGTCGCCCGACGCCCACCGAAGCGAGCAAGTCCTCCAGCACGCGAGCCCCAGCCGCCAGGACCGCCGCCTTCAAGGCCGTCTCGACGGCCTCCAAATCGCCGCCCCCCTCACGTTTGACCGCCGTCAGAACCTCGTCTACTTCCCGGCTTTGCGCGACCGCGACTTGAGCCCCTTTTTTAGCGCCTCTTCCGAGGCGCTTGCTTGGCGTTCCAGCGCGCCAAGGCGCT
>CAZRHM010000158.1:0-2103 GCA_964599845.1 uncultured Candidatus Saccharibacteria bacterium | reverse complement strand
TGGTAGTAAAATACTACTTACTATTCCTACTATTATCGACCATTTAGCCATACCTTAAATTTCTTATCCAAAGTAAAGGCACATTCAAATTAAGGTAGATGATTTTTATCAGTTTTCACTAATATTTTGGTTTAAATATTACTAATTCAGATACTTGCGTGTTTATTTTTTTATTTTCGCACAGTATTCTTTAGCTAAATCAAACTATTTATCGCTTATTTGAACGTTATTTGAGGACAAATACATGATTTCTGTCAGTTTTTAAAATTGTTCATTTTTTAAATCGACAATTTTTGAGAGAGCTGAGATTTATTTCGGATACTTTTGTCCTTTTTGAAAGAGCTTTAAATAATTTCTAACAGGCAAAAAAAAAAGGTAATCTCGCAAGATTACCCTTTTTTAAATATCGAACTATTTACTATTAATCAACTCTAAAGGCACTGATTCCTGTAATATCCATTCCGGTGATGAGTAAGTGTATGTCGTGTCATTGCACTTTGCTTTTCCCTATATCAAAACTCGAGTCAATATAAAGTAGGCAGCATAAATTCCTACAAGTGCTAGAATAATCTTAAAAGTACCCTTGTAATACCAAGGGATTTTTTTAATGTCTTCGCGATATGCCCATATCAGATAGACGATAAATACAATCAAGAAAAAAATAACAAATGCAATTCTACCTTCTGTAAACATGGGAGTGATTTTTAATGTTTAAAATGGACAAATAGTCGACCGAAGTTTTTACTGTCCTTTTCTATACGATGATACTGTTGTTTAATGTGTTTTTGCTCCAAAAAGCGAATCACTTTCTTCTTTAATTGGCCGCTTCCCTTGCCGGGAATAATCTCTACCATTTTTATGCGATTCTCTACCGCATCTTCAATAACTTCATTTAAAGCGTCGTCAATTTTTTTGCCTTTATTATAGATGTCGTGTAAATCCAGCTTCAATTTTGCCATGGGGTAAAATTAGTACTATTCGCCATAAATTGTTCCTTTATTAATAATTTCACAGTCCAAAAAAAGAAAAGATGAACATTGTTATAAGTGGAGCCAGCAGAGGGATTGGTAAAGCAGTTGCTCAATATTTAGATCAAGCAGGGCATAGCGTTTTAGCCATTGCCCGATCGAAAGTCAGTTTAGAAGAACTTTTAAAACAGACGAAGAATACAGAAGTGTTAATTGCCGACCTTGGAAAAGAAGAATCTAAAACCAGGGTAACTGAATTTCTTCAAAAGGGCTTCAAAGTAGATGTTTTGATTAATAATGCGGGGCAACTAATTAATAAACCCTTTATAGAATGTAGTTCAGAAGACTTTTTAAACCAGTTTCAAGCCAATGTACTTTCGGCAGTACACTTAACACAAGCTTGCTTGCCCTATTTTAATAAAGGAGCACACATTGTTAACATAAGTAGTATGGGCGGTTTTCAAGGAAGCAGTAAATATCCGGGGTTATCGGCATACAGCAGTACAAAAGGTGCCTTGGCAATACTGTCAGAGTGCTTGGCAGCAGAACTAGTTGATTACGGGGTGAGTGTGAACGCGCTAGCTTTAGGAGCAGTAGAAACAGAAATGCTGCAAAAAGCCTTTCCAAATGTAAAAGCTCCCTTAACTGCCGAGCAGATGGCAACTTTTATCAGTGATTTTGCACTCAAGGCAGCTTCATTTTGCAACGGGAAAATTATGCCCGTGGCATTGAGTAATCCGTAATTATTAACAAATCAAACCCCTATAAAAAACATCAACTTTTTAATCAAAAAAGTAAACTCACAATAAAAAATTGCGTTACCTTTGCGCTCCCGTTTTTGAGCGGGGTAGTTGATTTGAAAAGCTAGGGTAATAGGGAGTAAAAATATTTATTTTAAAAATTAGTTTTAGAATAAAAAAATGTATTACCTTTGCCGACCCAAAAAAAGGGGGTGAGTTCATAAAAAGAATCGCGGTAAAAAAGCAAAATAAATTTTTCAAAAAAGCTTTTGGGAAATAAAAATTGTGTTACCTTTGCCCTCCCGAAAACGGGATAGTTTTTTAATAGAAAATAGAAGTTAAAAGCGAGAGCTTTAAACGATATAAGAGTCCGGTTTAAAAGCCGGAAGTTCTTT
>CAZRHM010000157.1:0-2143 GCA_964599845.1 uncultured Candidatus Saccharibacteria bacterium | reverse complement strand
TCCGTTCCCTATTATTTTTCTAACATATTCTTCATTTTGTTTATTAATTGAAATGGATATGTTTACTAAACCGTCTGATTTATTAGGTCGAAAACATAAGGCTAATGTTTCTTCTATAGGAGATGTTGGTATCGTTTTAAATGTTAAAGATGGTATAGTTGAAATATCTGGATTGGCTAATGCCAAAGCTGGTGAATTAGTAAAATTTTCTGTTAAAGTGGAAAAGGATGTATATGGATTAGTTTTAAACTTAAATAAGTTTAGTGTTAATGCAGTATTGTTGGATTATGATTTTCTTGTTGATGTTGATACTATAGTATCAAGAACAAATAAACTTATAAATATACCTGTTGGTTGGGGTTGTTTAGGAAGAGTTTTAAATGGTTTAGGTGAACCTGTTGATGGTTTAGGTAATATTAGTAATACATTTTGCTTTAGTGAAATTGAACGAAAAGCTCCTGGGATAAATTTTAGACATCCTGTAAATGAACCAGTTCGTACCGGTTTAACTGTTGTTGATGCTTTGATACCTGTAGGTCGTGGCCAACGGGAATTAATTATAGGAGATAGACAAACAGGTAAGACAACTATTTGTGTTGATACAATATTAAATCAGTCTAGAACGTTTAATTTGTATCCAAAAAGTGTTAAATCTTTTAAAGAAAGTGATAAAAATAAGAATATTTGTATTTATGTAGGTATAGGACAAAAACGTTCTAGTATTGCAAAATTAGTTAATTTGTTAAAAAGAAAAAATGCAATGGAATATACAACAGTTTTTGCAGCGACAGCTTCTGAACCAGCGGCTTTACAATATATTATACCATATTCAGGAAATACTTTAGCAGAATTTTTTGTTAGATTTGGTTTGAATGTTATTATTTTTTTTGATGATTTGTCAAAGCATGCAAATGCTTATCGTCAAATTTCTCTATTGTTGAGACGTCCACCTGGACGAGAAGCATATCCTGGTGATATTTTTTATTTACATTCCAGATTACTAGAAAGAGCTTTTAAATTATCTGATCGATTTGGTGGTGGGTCCATTACGGCATTGCCAATAATTGAAACTCAAGCTGGTGATGTTTCAGCATACATTCCAACAAATGTGATATCTATTACTGATGGACAAATTTTTCTAGAGAGTGAATTATTTTATAAAGGTATTAGACCAGCCGTCAATCCAGGGCTTTCAGTAAGTCGTGTTGGTTCTGCAGCTCAGGATTTGATAATGAAAAAAATTGCTGGTTCTTTAAAATTGGAATTAGCTCAATATCGTGAAATATTGGCATTTTCTAAATTTGGATCTAGTTTAGATGAAAATACAATGCATTTGTTAAATAGAGGAGAATTGTTAACTGATATATTGAAACAGCCTCAGAATAAACCATTAAGTTTGTCTTTTCAGGTTGCTTTATTGTATCCTATTTTGAAAGGTTTTTTTAGAAGTTTGAAATATGGTGTTTCTGATTATATGAAGAAATTTAGTTTATTTTTTCCTTTTTGTTTACCGAATCGAGTTAGGATAGCAAAAACAAATCCTAATTTATTTGTTATATCAATTGATTGTTTGTTAGCATGGGCTTTGACGTTTGATCTTAATTCTATTATCGAAGATTCTATTGCGTCTTATTATTTAGCAAATTTTACTTCGGTTATGAGTGTGAGTAGTTCTGAGGAAAGACGTATAGTTGTTAAGAGGATTATTAGATACGTAAAAAATAATTCGAATTTTGTTGTGATAAAAGTACGTGAGCGTTAAGTTTGCTAATGTTAGGCTTCGACTTGTAGCAGGTGAGGCACGTAATAGTCCTCCAATAACTACTACTTTAGCCCCTTTTGGTTTGAATTTGGTTAATTTTTGTGAACAATTTAATAAGTTATCGAAGAATTTAGTAAGTGAATCAATAGAATTGGAATTAAATGTGAGGATTAATATTAAAACTAAAAATTTTGAAATTTTAATTAAAGGGATATCTTTGAGCCATTTAGTCGAAATTATTTTGGATTACAAAAGCACAATAACAGTATTAGATATATATAAGATTTATTTAATCCAACGACGATTCTTCAAAATTATGGAGAAATCTCAATTTAAAAATATTCTAAATTTTTTGAGAACTTATGGTATTAAAAATTTAAA
>CAZRHM010000156.1:0-2147 GCA_964599845.1 uncultured Candidatus Saccharibacteria bacterium | reverse complement strand
TGAAATAGGTTTGAAGTTGTTCTAAATAAATTTGTATTCATTACGAATATTTTGTTTTGGTATTGTAACTTGTCAACAAATTTATTGTCAAATGATTTTTAAAAATCTTTCAAAGTGATAGAATAAAAAAATGGAAAATATTAGCGAATACCAAAACTTATCTACCGAAGAGCTGTTGGAACGTCTTAAAGAAGAAGAAGAAAAACGAAAAAGACTAATGAAGCAGCTTGAAGAGCAAAAAAAGTTACTAGAATCACAAACACAAAAAAGGACCCAGGAAACATTAGACGGCAATACAAATAAAAGGGATGACGATAACAAACCAGATAGAAAAGAGAGAGATGTAAAAGAAGAACGAGAAAGATTTATACAGCAGCTATTGAGTGAGGAATCTGGTATGCTTGAGGCTGAGTCAGCTCCTCAACAAAATTTGCTAACTGAAGAAGTTCCTGAAGATGCAGATATACTAGAAAAAGTTAAGCTCGAAAATGCATACAATCAACAAAAGACTGCAATAGAGCATGGAGAACAATTTATTCCAGATGAACAACAAATTACTGAAGTGGATTTAACTAATTTGCCAAAGAATGACTTGGAAAGCCAAGATTCTCAAGAAAATGTCGAATCTGTAGACGGTACATCTGAATCTACTTCAGAAAATACTGAGGAATCAAATATTAGCCAGACCGACGAAGCTGTTGCTAGAATTGCTTCGGAAGAAGTACAATCGGTACACGATAACCATTTAACCGTTAATAAGCCAGAAGATGAACAAACAACTGAGGATTCAGCTGAAACAACTTCTACAGCAGATTCAATCGATCAGGAAACATTAACAAACGAACAAATAGCATCTTTACAAACTGGTGATACTTTAGTGAATAATTTAAAAAGAAAAAGAGCATGGGAGCTAAAGGATGAATCAGAAACACCTATTGGATTTAAAAAAATTGATTTAGATGATGACCAAAATATACCGACCCCAACAAATTTAAAAAAGGAAGAAGATTCTGGTCAAAAAGATGTCGAGGAAGAACCTATAAAACAAGATAAAGACGACTTTGAAGATGATTCTGAAAATAACGAACTGAATGGTTCAATGAAAAAAGATTTACCAAGTGAACAAGAAAATGGTTATGGTTCAGAGGAGTATGATCCATATGTAGATAGTGAAGAAGAACTTGAGGATGAAACCGTAACACTAAAAAGTTTACTTGACACTCCATCTGCTAGCAAAAACAAGTTGGATGTTGTACGCGATGATTTTGAAGCTGCTGATACTGCATTTATGCCTAACAATTTTGAAAATTCTTATAATAAAAGCAAAAATGATTTTGAAAAGAATATTTTAAAATCTACAGAGGGATTCACAAATTATAGAGAAGAATTGCCAAATAAAAAGGAAGATAAACTAAAGAGTATTAGCAAGAGCTTGTCTGAAGGGTTTAATGCATGGAAAGATAAGGCCGAAGGAAAAGCAAAAGATAAATATACTAATACGATTGAAAGTGGTGCACCAGTAGCAAATCAGAAAGCGAAAACGCCCGAAACTCCAATGGTAGATAGATACATTCAAGATATTCAAAATTCACGTAACTCAAACAAATCACAGAGTAATATAGATACACAACAAAGCGACGAAAAAGCAGCAAGCAGAGGCAACTCATCAGGGTTTATAGGGTGTGCGTTGTTGATAATTTTTATAGTTTCGTTAATTAGTGGTGTATTTATCCACTTTAGCTGCTATGTACAAAACCAACAAAGTTCCGAATGTAAGGAAATAAGCAATGTACTTAATCCGATATTAGGTATAGAATAATATGGATTCGCGTTAAATCAACCATGCTTTATACACAAAATCTTTTTCCTTTCTCCTTTTAGTGTTTGTTAGGTATAATTTTAAAGATCTTACAATAAATTTAAGAATATATGAAAACAGTAAAGGAAACAGTCGAGCAAATAAAAAATGGTGAAATTGATGTAGTAGAGCTTGTAAAAACACATATAAAAGCTGCTAAAGAATCTCAAAAAAATACAAATGCATTTATAACTATTTTTGATGGAGTTAGCAATACAGACCAATATAATCCAATAGAGGTTGCGACAAGAATTCGTGAAGAAATCAAAAATAATTCAGAAGAGATTAT
>CAZRHM010000155.1:1029-2169 GCA_964599845.1 uncultured Candidatus Saccharibacteria bacterium | reverse complement strand
AAATAAACATATTACAACGACTTTCTACACGAAACAAAACTAAACCCGGAGATAGTAGATATACTTTTCAGATATTCAAAAACAAACAAGACCGTTTTAGTTACAAATTGCCGTAAAGACAGAGCGATAACGACATTAAAGCATTTCGGACTCGATGACAAATTCAGCTACATTTTTTGTAGAGAGTTTGACGACAATGGAAGAAAGATAAACAAATTTCAAAACGCAATTTTAAAATTGGGCGTTCCGCCCAATCAAATTATCGCTTTTGAAAATGAAGAAAGCGAAATTGAAGATGCACGTAATGCAGGTATATCAATTATCAACCCAACAAATCTATAAGCAATGGAAAAATTCACAATCTTATCAGAAGACCAATGGTATGATGTCCCAAGTCACCGAGAAGAGTTTTTCCGAAATCAAATTGGAGAAAGACGAAGGGGTAGAGTTGCAAACACGGGGTTTTTTGTTAATGACTCTGATGAAATTCGGTTAGTTGGCAAATTTCTCCAACAAGATACAACTGCATTTTATCACGCTGATTATAATAGTGGTGGTTCGTGGCAAATTCCTTATAGTATTGAAAATTTGATTTGGACTTTTAAGAATGATGTTGACCCATTTCCTGAAAGACTACCTAACGTCCAACAACAACTATCTGAAATATTAAGGCAAGATTTACCGGAAATTCTTCGACAGGTCAGAAAAAACATCCTTACTGTTTGTGTTGTTCCACGCTCAAAAGCAGAAAATTATTATAGAGCCGACCAATTACTTTTTAGAAGAGTGATTAGTAATGTGGTTGACCAATTGCCAAATTTTCAAAACGGAACTAACTATATTGTGCGACATACAAACACAAGAACAACGCATTTAGACAGAAATGGCGAAGGTGGTGACGGAAATTTGCCATACCCAGGAATAACAAAAGACACCTGCACAATTTCAGGACAGATCTATGGCAAAGATATTTTGCTCATTGATGATTTATACACGAAAAGTGTAAACATTGATGAAGATGCAATTCAAGCACTATTGGACAAGGGAGCAAACTCTGTTACTTTTTACTCAGTTGGAAAAACTGTTTCACGAAATCAATAATTTAGCGACAATGAAGTATACTGATAACGCATTAAATAT
>CAZRHM010000155.1:0-1019 GCA_964599845.1 uncultured Candidatus Saccharibacteria bacterium | reverse complement strand
CAAATCCTACAAAGGAATTGGTAATGCTTGGATTGTAAAAAATCTGAAGGGCAATGAAAGTGTAGAAACAATTGTGTCATTGCTTAATAAAACTCTCAAAGAAGAGCAAACAAACGAAGATGAATTTGAACGTCGTAAAAATAATTTTGAAAATAAACTTTTAGAAAAGTTTGACAATGAACTTTGTGACGGAATTGTGGCATTGGGAGATAAAGATTTTCCTAGACATCGTGGCAACGTAAAAGAAAGTGAAAGACCTATTTTTCTTTATTATAAAGGCAATATAGACTTATTGAGTATTGACAATATAAACATCACTGTAATTGGACTTTTAAATCCAGAAGGCGATATAGAAGAAAGGGAAAGAAAAATCGTTGCCCAGTTCGTAAAAAGTGGAGCGACCATTGTTAGTGGGTTAGCTTTTGGTTGCGACAGCATATCACATCAACAGGCATTAGATTCAAATGGAAAAACCGTAGCAATTTTGCCAAGCCCACTAAATAGCATTATGCCAGCAAGAAACAAAGGCTTAGCCTTTCAAATTGTGGAAGAAGGTGGTTTGCTTGTTACTGAATACGGAACTGATTTTAAAAGCCAAATGGAACTAAGTAGTCGTTATAAAGAAAGAGACCGCTTACAAGCGTTGTTCTGCGACACAATTGTTTTGGCTGCAAGCTATGCTCAAAATTCTGCTGAACGATGGAAAATGTTTGGACAAAAACTTGATAGTGGTGCACGTTTAGCAATGGGTTACGCAAAAGATTATGGTATTCCGAGAGCAGTAATGTATGACAAACATATTGACGAAAACAATCCAATGTTTGACTTAAACAGAGATTTAATCAAAGAACAAAGAGATATCACTATAATAACACAGGACAATATTTGCGAAACAGTATCTAAAATATTGGACAAACAAGCGACAGTTAAGAGCACGACAACTTTTCAGCAAGGAAATTTATTTGACTAACAAAAACACAAATTGATAACTGAAACAAATAGCGGAAGACAAGAACACC
>CAZRHM010000154.1:1488-2207 GCA_964599845.1 uncultured Candidatus Saccharibacteria bacterium | reverse complement strand
ATACACTAACTAAGAAATATTTAACACTTGCTTCAACAGCTGTATTTGAATAACGTTTTATAGCAACTAAGATATACAAAATTAAAGATTGTATTTCAATCAATAAAAAACAAACAAATAAATTCATACATGAAATTAATAAAGTAACACTAATAGTAAATAAAAGTATGAAAATAGAATACTCAAATGTTAGTATACGTTCTAAACTAAAATAGCGCAAAGTTATTAAAATACAAACATAAATCGCAAGTACAGAAAAAAGCTTCATGCTAAAAAAAGCATAATTTGTAAAAAAGACATTAGTATGATAATACAAACTCACACCTTTTGTGTTATCAATTAATCAAAATAATTCAGTAGCAATAAGAATTAATATTGCTATAGAATAAAAAACAGCTGTCATTAATAACATTGTGTCAGAAAATCTTGTATCATTTCAAGACTTTTTGAAAAGTACAGAAAGAATTAAAAATAGAATAATATAACCCAAAATAGAAGACTCAAAAACAAAAGCACCATTAAAAAAAAAATCAACCATAAAACTTTTAACTAAAATATATAAACATACTAATAATAAAAATTAAATTTTACAACCAATTGCCAAAATACGATAAATTCTATAAAATAATAATAAGTTTACACCAATTTTTAAACACACTTACAAATACTTACAAATAAACTGTAAAAATTAGACAATCAAATAATCCTCACTAAAAAAT
>CAZRHM010000154.1:0-1478 GCA_964599845.1 uncultured Candidatus Saccharibacteria bacterium | reverse complement strand
TCAGTGCAAATATGCAAACATTAAAAAAAAAAAAATCTTGAAAGCAAACCAATTCAACTAAAAAATATAATTTATTTATGAATTATTAATATAATTCATCAATAAATTATATATTGCATCTAATCTAGTATCTACTTTAGCATCTAATGCATCTACTTTAGCATCTACTGCATTTACTTTAGTATCTACATTAGTTACTTTAGTATCTACTGCATTTACTTTAGTATTTACATTAGTTACTTTATTATCTACTACATCTACTCTATCAGATACATCAATTACTTCAAGGCGTACTTTATTTAGCTCAGCAAGTGTATTAGTTTGTCGGCCCCCGATAGCGGCTACATGCTGTGATGTAAGTTTTATTATAGCCTTCGAGTTTATATTGTGAAAAGCATGATCTACAGCCTCGTTAACATGTTGAATTATAGGAGGAAGAGGATCAGGACAAGAATCATAACAATCACCAAACATTATTGGCTTTAATAGATAATCATAAAAAATCATTCCAGCAATACAAATTCCCGCTATAACAACTCCACCTACTATTAAATATTTAACTGGTATATTCATATTTACACTTAAAACAGTATCACTAAAACCACTATAATTAGAATTGACTCATTCCATTGTATTTGATATTATGTCATCTTTTCTAATTATATTATTACTATTTAAATAAAGTAATAACGCGTCAATATCTATTGTATCAATAGAATAATTTAAACTATTCAATGCCTCACAAATAAAATTTAATTTCTCAGAATCATCTCAACGACGATAAATTTTAAAATCAAATATTGGGAAATGTAATAACAATTCTTGATTATTTAAAAAATTACAATACGCCTTATAAATAGAACCACCTACAATCCCTAAAAAACTAAGTACAACTTTTCAACTAAAATGATGACATAATACAATTGTAATCACCAATATTATAATAAATAAAAACGATACACCTTGTTGAAACTCAAAAACTCCCTCTAAACTAGCAATAATCCCAACATCATCAATTCCTAAAAGACTTAATGCATAATACTGATTAAAAAAACTACTATTTGACACAATAACTTCACAAGTTGCATTTAAATACTCAAAATAATTAAAATACAAATAAAGACTGAACAGAAAGTACCAACTTAACCTCAAAACTTTAAAAATAGGATTTGATAATAAAAATCCTAAAGACTTATAACAAGTAATCAAAAATTTTATTAGGTTTTTCATAAATATTTAAAAATTATTATAAATTATAATTATAATCACTATACATCTTTAATAAAGTTGCTCCAAAGCAAATACTGCCACAAAGCGGGCACAATATTCGCAGCAACTTCTAAAACCAAAATTAATTTTTATATCCGCATCCATATCATATTAGTAAATCATAACATGATCTAAACTGCGGTAACGATAAAACTGCGATAACTGCGATAACTGCGATAATTTATAGGACCCACCCCTTAGGTATAATT
>CAZRHM010000153.1:0-2254 GCA_964599845.1 uncultured Candidatus Saccharibacteria bacterium | reverse complement strand
AACAAAATTTAGGAATTTATCAGACTTTAAATAATTGTACTCTTCAATTCGCTCGTTTGTGAGTACAGTATTCTCAAGATCATCAATAGCTGTTGAGGGATGAACAGATATTTCGAGTATTTTATTTCCCTTTGGAAGCTTTTTTAGATTTGCAAGCATTTGTAAAGTTGTAATTGCTTTGTGATCTGTTGCTATAAGCATTGCGTCGGGAGTAATAAAGCTTTTTCTCCAATGATTTCTTTTAATTCTAAACAGAATCTCAAGTAAAACTCTTTTAGCACCAAACTTATTTATGGATAATAAATTTGGTTCAACAATTGATATCTTGCTATCTTTATTTACAATATAATTTTTACAATGAACTCTTATGGGCAGGTTAATTTTTAATTGTTTTGAAATGGAAACTAAAGCCTTGTAAACAAATTTTATCCGAGTGGAACCTTGATGTGAATCAAAATGAGTTAACCTGTTACCAACCAAGCTATTTAGCTTTTCGTATTGCGCCAAAAGTTCATGCTCAATATCTAAATAATTTACTGAGTTTTGACCAATTTTTTTAATAAGTGTACTTTTAGAGTAGAAAAATCCTTGATTATCAACTATTGTAGGTATCTTACTTGGGTCGGACACTGGCTTGCCTTGGGTAAAATTAACATGCAAACCAATACTTATGTTTTTAAATTTTAACAATTGAATAATATCATCAGAAAACGACATATTAGCCATCACGGATGTGGAAGTAATAGAACCTAATTCACATAAATCAAAAATTGCATCGTTAACTGATTTCGAAAGCCCAAAATCATCTGCATTTATTATTACCTTCATGTTATAATTATATATCTATAGTGTTTGAAACACTTTATGTAGTTTTTCTGCTAAATACTTATAGTCGTACTCCCGTGCCACTTCCTTTACTCTTTCACAAATTTCTTCATATTGTTGAACAGGCAGGTTTTTGATGTGAAGAATGGCTTCAGCATATTCATCTGGAGAAGTAATATCTTTAGATAATCCTAAATTTCTCTCTTCAATTATACAGTGGTTGACCTTAACGTTACTAATAATAGGCTTACCACTAGCCAAATACAAAGGGAGTTTTCCAGGGCTTACACCATATATACCAAATTTTTTTTGATAATTCATTAAGAATAAAGAACATTTAGATAATATTGATGGGAGCATTTTAAAAGGAACGTATTTATCTTTAAACACAACATTAGTAATATTATTTTCGTAACAATACTTCTCTAGTTCATCCCTCTGTGTTCCATCACCATACAATAAAAAAACGATAGATTTATCGTATTTAAGAATGTTCGCGGCTTCTAATATTTGAATAACATTGTTTGCTTTATTAATTGTCCCAACATATACCACCTTAAACAAGGAGTCATTATTTAGTATATCGTCATTTTTTTCATGATTGGCTTTATTAATATCAAAATCAGACAGGTCAATTCCATTGGTGATGTAGTGCATTTTATTTAAATCTAAATCACCTCCACTTTCTAAATTCCATTTTTTTGATTTAATATAATCAATTGCACCTTTCATTGTAAAAACTATAGCATCAGACTTTTTATATATCCATCTTTCTATTTTGTAAGCAATTTTTAATAGAGGATTGTTTTTCTTAACTAGGCCTACAATGTGGAAGAATTCTGGCCATAAATCCCAAACTTCTGCAATATACTTCACTTTTAACCTTCTAGCTCCAAAGTATATAGGAACATCAAATGGCACATGAAGATTATGATAAATTATGTCTGGTTTATCAAATTTATTTATTATAGAGTTAAATCGAAAAGAAAATTGCACAATAGACAACATTCTTTTCAACCCGTTGTTTTTGTATTTTTGGGATTTAACATGTACATACTTTATTCCTTTATATTCAACTTCTTTATAAATTTCATTTTCTTGGAGCAAATCGCGATTAAACCTTCTTAAATATGAAGAGCTAAATACAATAATATTATACCCATAATCCTTTAGGTATTTAATCAAACTAATATATCTCGGATTTAGAGCTAAGTCCGGTGGTGCAGTATGAAAATTAACTATCCAAATGGTCTTATTACTATTATGCATTATTCAGAGCGTTATTATAAAGCCTATATAATTTAACTTCTTGTGAATGCCAATTGAACGATTCTTCCACTGCTTGTTTTCCATTCTGTCCTTTCTGTTGTGCTATTTGTGGATTATCTAATAGAAACTGTATTGCTTGTCGAATGGCGGTAATATTATT
>CAZRHM010000152.1:0-2260 GCA_964599845.1 uncultured Candidatus Saccharibacteria bacterium | reverse complement strand
GGTAGAATTTGTTAGAAATTATTTATTATCAAACATTTAAGGAATTATATGCAATTGTTAGCTGCTTTATTATTAATCATTCTTATACCTTATTGTTTCTTCTGTGTGATAGCAAGCGTAATATTATTTTCCTTGACTTTAATGGGAGTAATTGCTACAGTTACATCTAGTATGGTATTGGGATTAGCATTATTACTTTTTATTCTAAAAATTATTTTTTAAGGTGTTAAAATGGATAATTTAAAATCTGAATTGGAACAGAAAATAAATGAAGCTGTTACAATGCTAAATGAAGTACGTAGTAAATGTAGAGAGCATGAGTTAGTTTTGGTAGCTGGATTGGATATATTAACTCAAGAAGCGTATGAGGAATACGATTTAAGAGAGTGGGATAGTAGCTTAGGAGGTTGTGGTTATTAATATGATGCAATTTAAAATTAATGATAGAGTTTATATTAAACCATTTAAATGTGAAGGTATTCTAATTTCTATAGAAGATCGTGATAATTACCCTTTTACGGTAAGAACTTCAAAAAGAAATGAATCAGGTGAATACTTTACAAGTTTATATAATAAATCTGATGTAACTAAAATTATAAAAGGTAAAAAGAAATGATTGATCAAGAAGAATTACAAAAAATGTATGATGAAGCACAAAAAACTTTAAAGAAAGTTGAAGAGCAATTAGTTGGTAACTTTCATTTAATTGATCGAGAATATGATGATCTTATTTATTCAGAAAAAGATGCGGATATTTATGGATGGAATAGTAGCGATTGTTAACTAAGGCAAATAAAAATGATTATTATTGGTAGTGTTGCATATCCACAAATTAGAGCTAATTTTAATAATAAAATTGGTGATATTGATTGTATGCTTACTAAGCAAGAATTATTAGATTTTATACAATATAATAATATCATACCTACTACATTCAATGAAACTTATTGCCATTTTATGCTTAATAATCTTAATTATGAAATGCACATTGCTAGTAATGACAGTACACAAATGTTATTGGATTATTGCAATAACAAGATAGGTAAGATAACTTCTGCGCCTATTAATGTTTTATATATGTTAAAATTGTCGCATCGGTATAAGAAAAATAGTAAACATTTTTTAAAAACAATGTACGATATTAATTATTTAAAATCCATCGGTGCTACATTAGATGACAGATTAAAAGAAATTCTTATAATTAGAGAAAAAGAAACTTATACTTATTCCCACCCAAATTTGAATGTTGATAAAGCAACATTCTTTGATGGTGATGGAATAAACTATATATTTGATCACGACTCAATCCATGATGCTATCAAATTGTATGATAAACCAGCTTATATGTATTATATACAGGATAATAAGCAAGTTTTTACAGATAAGCAAAAGTTTTTTAGTTTACCATTAAATATGCAATTAGCAGGTGTTTATGAAGAATGTTGTGTTTTAGCTTTAGAGAGATCACAAATACCATATAATTTTGAAGTTGATGCTAAACGTAGTTTTAAAACTGCATTGATGAAAGTTTGTACATCTATTACAAGTGGTTGGTTTAGAGAGTTTGCTTATGACCATTATGCAGATGTTATTAAGTTGTATAAAAATTTAGGCGAAAATAATTATATCATAAGATTTAATGAAAATAAGCATTTGTTAAAACCATTTTTAGATAAAAATAAGGTGAGTTATTAAATGATTTTTGATAAATATGATTTCAAAAGTGATAAATTACAACAAGAATTTGATTTTGTTTCTTCCGAAATTAGAAGTGGTTTATTAACTCCTTATGGGGAAATTTCATCAATGTTATCAGCGGCTGTTTTCGCTAGGAATAAATCTTGTGAATATGACACTATAATGGTATATGAAGAATCTGATGATAAAGATAAATTTTTTAAGAAAAATGCAAATGATTTGATGAAATTATTATCAAAAGATTATGGATTATTCTATACTTGGTTTCAAAAATTTGTTCTTGTTTTTGATGAAGAAAAATTTATAGGGTGTTTAACTTATTCAACAAATTGTAATCCATCATGTTATAAATTATATATTGCAGGTAGTACGCAGTTTATTGATTTTATAAAACCAAAAGTTAATCTAACGTTTTGTTTAAATGTTCCTAAGTTAATAACCAGATTATGTATTGATTTAAGAGATCAAGATATACAAGAAAAGGAAATAAATTTTAAAATACCAGAAAAAATAGATAATTTAAGAGCTTGCTACCCTTATTTTCAATTAACGCCAGAGCAGT
>CAZRHM010000151.1:0-2270 GCA_964599845.1 uncultured Candidatus Saccharibacteria bacterium | reverse complement strand
ATATCATTATATTTATCAATTACTTGAATAAAATAATTGTGAAGTTCCTTTTTATTTTCGTAGTATCTAGCATCGCTAAATACAACTGTTCCTAAAACTGATACTAACGCATAATCATTATTTTTATTTTTACTCATTTTTTATTCTCCTTTCATTTCTAAATTTTTTTATGGTATATGGCTTTTTTTATCTAAATTATCTAAAATACTTATCTTTAAAATCTAATTCATAATTTAGTCTCAATCTCCTCTTTAATTTTGACTTGTTTTTGATAATATTCAGTACTTCTTATTTCTTCAATTTTGTCTTTAAGTTCATTCACTTTTTCAATAAGTTCCTTTTTTGTTTTGGACTTGGTAATTAATAAACCACTATCAACATCATAAGCACTCCACTTTCCATATCCAACAATATCATCATTTTTAAGATAAACTACTTTATCAACATTACACTTTAACTTTAATACATTACATTTTTTGAATGTAAACTCACCATTACTATCCATAATTTTAAAAATCATTTTCTACACTCCCTTTTCAGTATTAATTTCTTGTAATCTTTTAACAATGACTTCTATAAAGTCTTGTTCAATATTTTGAATAATACTATCCCAATTTTTTTCTAACTCCTCAATTTCACCATACACTTTATACACTACTTTTTTATTGTTGTATAAAACTATTTCACTAAAATCATTATACGAATACATTATTAAACTACCGCTAGGAAAGCGATATGTTTTTACAATCACTCTCTCACCCCCTTTACAAAGAATTTCACTGAATAAGTATCTTTTACTTTTCTTTTTGTGATAAAGTAGTTTTCATCATAAACATCAAACCCTTGATAACTTAATTCATCTCTGACATCGTTTAAATTATAAATATTGAAATAATCATTAACAATTAATTCAACCTCATGAATATCATCTAATAAAGCCTTTTTTATTCTTACATCGTAAAACCAATTTTCTTCTACAAATGCATCAAATAATTCTAATCTAACATCATCAATATTTTTCATCTTTTAATCTCCTTTCAATTTCATTTTTTAACTGTTCTAAAAATTCTACTTGTGTTCTTTCAATTTCATATTTTATTTGTTCTAAAATAGTTATTAGTTCAAGATAATGATTTTCAAGAGTAATATATTCTTTAACATTACTTTTAAATGATTTCAGGAAGTAAATATCATTCAAGTATTTATCAATCATATTTACTATGTTATTCATTGTTACACACCTCAAATTCAATTAAACAAAGATTGGTAAATGGAATTGTATTATACTTAATGTATTCAAGATTAATGTTAAAGAATTTAAATGCACTAATGAATTTCACACAATCTTTTACTGTAATATCTTTACTAGCATATACTTTCATAACTAACTTATTTCCATCTTGAAAAACTACATTAATTTCACCATTATCATCAATAATTTCTTCTAAAAACTCATCAATAACTACATTTTTTACACTGGAACACAAATCTTTAACATAGTTTTCGTAAATAAATTCAATTTTTTTCATAACTTCTTCTCCTTTCTTTTTATATATCTTATAAACTTAAATATTAAAAAAAGGATTGTCTATAAGCATACATTACACTGTATGCTAATAAACAACCCCATGACTAACTAATACTAATTTAACTAAACTTGTGTCGCGGGTATTTAATTTTAACTACACTGCCTAGAACCTATTCTACAAAATGCGGTTCTCGGCAATGATAACATTTACTTTTCTCTTTACCTGCTTGTATTGCAGGTTCTAAAAAACTAGGTTCACTAGGAAACCATTTATTGCCTTGATATCTAAAAACTTCCTGAATTAACGCAACCCAACTTATTCCATCTTGTGACTTAACAAACCCTTCTATTACATAAACTCTTATTGTGTAGTTATTTCGGCGTCTAAATAAATCAATAATGTAATCACCTTGACTAACTGTTACTAGGGCATGTTCGGCATTTGCCAAATGACCCTTTCTTCTAACATAAATTGCTTTCTTCTTACTACCATCACTGTTACATATGATAGTAGCATCGCCTGTGTTAGTGAAGCCACCGCCCCACTCCCACAAAGCAAAATGTCCTTTTTTTGTTAACTCTACTGTTTTTCTAGTTTTTTCTAAAACAATCATAAATACCTCTCCTTTTCATCTTTTTACACTTACATTATAGCATATAAATTAATATTTGTCAAGAGAATTATTAAAATATTTTTTAATTTTCTCTTGACTCTTTACGCTTATATTATACATTATAAATA
>CAZRHM010000150.1:0-2279 GCA_964599845.1 uncultured Candidatus Saccharibacteria bacterium | reverse complement strand
ATTCTTTATGATCCGGATATTCTTAAACTTTTAGGCTGTTTTGTTTCATTGTTTGATTCAAGTTTGTTATTTTTTTTATTTTGACCTTATTTATGTAAAGAAGTGGGTAAAGATTTTGCTTTTTGATGAATTTTAGTGTTTTTATTGTTTTCTGCTTTAGGTTTTTTGGGATTTAAGTTGTTGTAATTGGTAAATTATTTAATCTTCTCGTATTATGGGGTTGAAAGATTCGCCCATAGATAAACCCAATCTTTCACCCTATTATCTTTTATATATATATTTCTATTTTATTATAAAAATTATATTTTATATAGTAAAGTTATTATAGTTTTTATTATTTTATGTTTTTTGTAACACGTTGATTATACTCTACAAATCATAAAGATATGGGTACTTTATACCTTATCTTTGGTTTATTTTCAGGAATTTTAGGTACTTTATTTTCAGTAATAGGAGGGTTTTTTCGCTTAAAGACAAAGTTATTGTTGTACAGTACTGTAATTTTTTTTTAATCTTATGAGAAGGGTTGTTTTTCAAGATAGAGTTGATTCATTCTTAAAGTGGGTTTGCTGGTATTCTCCTTTTATTATTTCTATTATGTTTGGTATACTTTTTGTTATTTTGCCTAATGTTGTTTTTGCAGAAGGTTCGGATGGTTCTTCTTTAAATAATGTGAATGTTTCTCTTGATCCTAAATCTTTTTGGTATTGAAAAACTAAATATGATTTGGCTAATATCTTTGGGATTGATCTAAACCATGAAGTTTTTTCTCGATGATTTGATGATGAGTATTGACCTATGTATGAGGCTTTCCTCAAAAATATTCAGCCACCTTGTATTAATTCTGAATCAAATCAATCTGAGTTTATTCGTGCGGCTATAAAAGAGTTGTTGTCTTTACCGGAGGAGGAGCTGGAACGTAGGTTGAGGGAAAGTGCGGATTTATTGTTGGAGAGTAGTAGGGAGCTTCATATTCGTGGAAATCAAATTAGGTTTGCACCTTATTATTTTGAAAAGGTTAAGGCGGATTTACCACCTACTTGTGATTTTGAATCTTTTGTACATTATAATAAGTTAGGCACTGGTTTTGATCCATGCAATTGAGATCATTATTTAGTTCTTCAAGAGGCGAAATATTTGGAGGTTAAGGCTTTTAGAGCTGGCTATGATATTTTTCCTAGTGTTTTTGAGAAGCCTCATTTAGCTTTTGATAAATTAAGAGAATATCGGGCATTAAATTTAGATTCTGTTATGCCGAATATTCGTATAGTTACACCGCGCGTGTCACCGATACCTGATTTTTTTAAACCTGAGTTTTTAAGTCCTGATAAATTTTCTGATGCTAATGTTCCTGGGGAGTTTGTTTCAGAAGAAAGTGTTTCAAATTCTGATATTCCTACGGAATCTACTCAAGAAGGAAGTTTTTCAGGTTCTAATGTTCCTGGGGAGTTTGTTTCAGAAGAAAATGTTTCAAATTCTGATATTCCTACGGAATCTACTCAGGAAGAAAGTTTTTCAGGTTCTAATGTTTCTACGGAGGTTGCTCAAACGGAGCCTACTTCAAGTTTAAATACTTCTACTGAATTTCCTTCAGAGGAGAGTTTTAAACAAAGGGAAGCTTTTTTTGGTGCGGGCCTACCTGATATCTTTTTGTTGGTGCATATTATTTGTGTATTGTTTGTAAATTTGTTTTTTAAAAAGTATTTTACATCTTATAAAATTGTTGATGTTAATATTGGGTTTTTGGTTGTAGGGTTACTCTTTGTTATTTATTTGTTGTGATTTAATTTACCTTTTAATTTATTTTATTTTAATTTTTCGTTTCTTTTAAATGATGAATTATTAATTCAAAACTTTTTGTCTTGTTTTTAACTTTTTTAGTTTTTTGTCTTTCTTATGGTTATTTTGATTTTGAACGATTTCAAGTTTTTGAATATTCTTTATTAGTTATGTTGTCGGTTTTTGGTATGTTTGTTTTGGTTTCGTCGAACGATTTTATTTTGCTTTATTTGGCTGTGGAAATGCAAAGTTTTTGTTTTTATGTTTTAGCAAGTTTGAAAAGGTATTCTAATTTGTCTATAGAGGCGGCTTTGAAATATTTTATTTTGGGTTCGTTTGCGTCCGCCTCTATGTGTTTGGTATTTCATTGATATATGGCTTTTTAGGGACGTTAAATTTTAATGAAGTTTATTATCTTTTTTTTTTTGATAGTGGTTTATTGATGGCGGTTTTATTTATTACTGTAGGTGTTTTGTTTAAATTAGGTGTAGTTCCTTTTC
>CAZRHM010000149.1:0-2322 GCA_964599845.1 uncultured Candidatus Saccharibacteria bacterium | reverse complement strand
TCTATGACAGTGAAGTGCAAAATTCAAGCTTTGTGCATCTAATGAAGTTTAGTGCTAAAAATCCCCGCCTTCGCAAAGCGGCAAAACGTTATGGGCAATTTTAGAAAGACATTCTGCAAACATTGAAATTATGTTAGAACGAGAAATTATTGATATAATAAAAAATACAACTGGCGAAAGAAGTTTATCCGATTTTTTATCGAGAAATCCCAATATTATCCGATGGGCCGTTTGCAGAACTGGAGGGCACAAAAATTATGTTATTAAAGAATTTCCGTTTGGTTCAAAATACAAAGCTGATTATGTTGTACCGACGTCCTATTCTGGCGTATGGGAAGTTAACTTAATAGAATTAGAACCACACGATGATCAAGTTATAACTAAAAATGGTGTACCAAGTAATAGGCTTAATAAAGCAATTTCTCAAATAAATGATTGGAAAGAATATATCGAACATAATCCATTACAATTTAGAAACGACTTAGCTCAATGGTGTATTAAAAAAGATATCTTAGGCTTTTCTAACGATGGAAAAATTCCAACTAACTTTACTGGTGATTTACTTAATTCTCCAGATACATTTATAAGGTATAACTATTTTATTGCGATTGGAAATAGAGAAAATATATCAATAGAGAAAAGAAGAAAAATGAATCAACTTTCAAAAGAAATTGAAATTTTCACTTACGGTAGGTTTGTCGACCTTGCTAGAAAATTCGATAATATTCAAAGAGATCCAACCGCAACAGAAAATTTAAGAGATTTCGATGACTAAAAAACAGCCCATAACAGGCGTTTGGTGAAATGGTGGCAAACTGCCATAAAATGATGTTTGTCTTTCTAAAAATGTTCTATCTTCAACCTGAAACTTAACGAATACTAAATCCACCACTTCACCAAGCGCCAAAACGTTGGCAGCAACTATAAAAGACAGACACCAATTGACCTATGGACATAAGAAAAGTATTTCGTGGTATATCAAAAAAATTATTGACTGACTTTGAAATTTCAGCACAAATTTCTCATAACGGGAATATTGGCGACTATCGGGAAAATGCTCTTAGAGAATTTCTGCAAACAGGAAGATTACCTAAAAGATATGGAATAGGGAATGGAGAAATTGTTGGACACGTGAGTAATGTTTCCCGTCAAAGCGACTTAATTGTTTTTGACCAATTTGAAAGCATTCCATTGCTATATGACAATCAAGTTCAGGTTTATCCAATAGATTGTATTTATGGTGTTATTGAAGTTAAATCAAAACTTTCTAAAACGAAACTTCTTGAAGGACTTGAAAACATCAAGTCTGTAAAAGAGTTGACACCAAATGACGTTGTTGTAAAGAAACTTTTGTTTATGCAACAAAGTTATAAAAGACCTAAACCTTTTGGGTTTGTATTTGCATATTCTTTAGACGGTAATTCTTT
Organism: uncultured Candidatus Saccharibacteria bacterium; assembly: GCA_964599845.1. Classification (GTDB taxonomy): domain Bacteria; phylum Patescibacteriota; class Dojkabacteria; order J137; family J137; genus CAZRHM01. The sequence continues at coordinate 895 of CAZRHM010000149.1, read as the reverse complement.
GGACTCTTTGACCGAAAACCTAAAAGAATGGGAAAAAAATACGGCTTGCGAATTTTGGCCTAATTTAATTGTTGTTTTAGGTGAAGGCTTAATTTATCACACAAAAACAGGTTTCGACAAAAGAATTGCATCCGACACAATAGACGACAGTTGTAAGCCGACAAATCTCAGATTTAAAGAAGATACATTTTTTCATTTCTATTCATATCTTTTAGACCTATGCAATAATGTTGAGTTGCCCAAAATAGAAATATCAAAATTTCTTGACTTGCCTCAAAAAATGGGAAAATATGTTGTTGGTAACAATGACAGAATGGTTAGGTTTGGTAAAGACGGTAAAGTAGATACAACAAAAGTTTATAGGTTAACAGAAGCATTTATTGACAAAATAGTTACTTGGTGCAAAACTCAAGGCTCAATGACAAATGAACAATTCTTGCTTAAACAGTTTGGACAAATTCCAGTTGGGACGAGTGACAATTATTTAAAACAGCCTGTATATTTATATAATCCTGACAATCTCAAAGGAATGCACGAAGTTGAAGATGCTATCACAATAGACAAAGACGGCAAACCTATAACAAAAGGAAATCTAATTACCCCAAGCGGTTATGTGACTGTTGATGGAGAAGTGTTCTATTATCCTTATCATTATTTGACTGAAAGTGACATCGAAGAAATTAAAGGAAGAACTTATGAGGACTTATAAAATAGCAGCTGCCAACACACGTTTGGCGTCATGCGGGGTGACTTGCTTAGATTCAAGTTCAGTTTTCCAATTGGGCTTTAGTGCTGGGTTGACAGTTTTGTGCTCCGAAAACCCGCACGAACGCAAAGCCCCGAAACGTTAGTGGCAACCGTGCAAACCGACAGTGCAACCATTGGCGAGAGTAAC
>CAZRHM010000148.1:0-2333 GCA_964599845.1 uncultured Candidatus Saccharibacteria bacterium | reverse complement strand
GCGTACACAAGTCAAACTTGTTCGTGCTGTAAGCATATTGGTAAACGCACTAATAAGGTTTTTAAGTGTACAAATCAAAATTGTAAAGTTGATGTTTTGGATAGTGATTATAACGCTTCTATTAACATCGCTTCGCTTGGGCGTGCTGTAAACCACGCTGGAAGATGGAACGATATGTGCTGTACTGTACATCATATGTTTACGTCTAAAGTCCCTAACCCTTTAGGGTAGGGGTAGTTTACAGTTATTTTTATGTAAAGATAGTGAAATCATTCGTTTGAATTGTAATTTATGTATAAACAAAAAAGCACCGAATTGCTCCGATGCTTTAATGTAACTAACTTAATTTATGAAAAACTCAACTAACCAATGCAATGCAAATATAGTTATATAATTTTAATTTCAAAATTATTAGACAAAAAATATATTTTTAATTTTTATTATATTTTGATTAAGTCGTCATATCGTTTTATAATCTTTGCGTAAGCCTTAGCCAGTTCTAATTTGTTTTTATCAAACTTTGTCATATCCTCAAGACTTGAAAGAAAGCATATTTCCACTAAAACGGCCATTCCCGGCTTGTTCAAAATACCGAGTCGCTTTCTCGTAGTTTCCGATTCTTTTAACACTCGCCTTTTTCGAGTTCCCAGGATTTCACAAGTCACATCCAACAGCTCGACAGCTAATGCCTTACTATTGGCAGAAGCATTATCTGAAATTATACACTCCGAACCGTTTGCTACCGGATTTGCAGAAGCATTCAAATGAAAGCTCACAACTACTGAGCCTCTATTTGTTTTCATTCTACCTTGAAATTGAGTATTTGTTTCGTGGTCTAAATCGGTTTGAACTTCACCACCTATCTTCTTATATTCGTCAGCTACCAAAGTTCTAAAACAACGCATTTCTTCGAACTCAGTTCGGCCATTATAAATCGCTCCCGGGTCTGCAAGGTGATGCCCCGCATCTGCCCACAATTCTTGGTTAATTAGTATTGCCATCTGTTTTATTTTTTATGGTTGAAAATATTTTCCAAGAGGTTCTTAAAAACTTCAGAATGTTTCCTATCACATCAAACCCCGCCTTTTTGCTGTTTTCGAAATTGGAAACAACTTCAGACGATATCGCAATTATCACGGCCACCTGTAAGGGCGTAAGCTCCACAATAGAGCTATGAATGTTGACATTAGGAGTCTTTAAAATTAACTCTACTATATACCCCAACCCGAAAATGATAAAATAAGCTGAAAGCTTTACAAGCCCTCTGATGATCTTATTGCTTTGAACCAAATATGGAGGAGTTTCCATATCCGGATTTTCAGCTTTCTTTTTTTCGAGCTGCACTTTTGAAGCCAGAAACCCCGTTAAGAAATCGATGAAATAGAAAATGAAGAATATCCCAAAAAGCTGACTTGTAAGCGACATACCAATAAATAGAGTAAGCACCAAAGTTGTGAGCCCAGTACTCGTTCTCAGGTGTTTGAATGTCAAAACATCTATAGCTATCTGGTGAAAATCCATAACCTGAGATTTTATCTCAGGCAGGTTAACTTGCAGTATGTAGTAGAGTTTTTTCATTTTATTCGGAATTGACTCAGGTTTATAATCATCAATTTTAGTTGTATCAACACCCAAAGCATCAAGCATTATTTTTGCCTCGTAAAATTTCTAAAATCATAATTTAATAAGGCGTTATATTTTTATTTGTTTTTACTTAATTCAATTTTTTCAAAAACGACTTATAGCAATTAGTTGTTGTGTTTGTTGTACTGTGTTTCACGTCAATAGTGAAATCTTTATTGCTAGTAGCGTCTATTTCTAAGGTTGTTGCGGGTATTACATGATTAGATTGAAGTACTCCTGCGCCAACTGAAACCACACCTGAAAAATTAAACCCCCTTTCTTCGTCTGAACCTCCCGTGAAGTCAATATGTCCTTTGATAATATAATAAGAAGCAGAGAAACCTGTCATATGCTGGTCTATAGGTATTTCAACAGATTCGCTACCTATGCTTATGAAAAAAGACATTGTATCTGGGAACGTTAAATCAGTATCCCCCATAGCCTCAAAATACAACGTTTTTCCAACTGCCATCATCTCAGGTGTAAGTATTATACTACCTGTAGTAGCCTCATTCATTCTTACGGAAACTGTTGTATTTGTAGCCGTTTGGGTATTACTCTTATTTTGGTTATAGACCAAATTTGGAATATCAGACAGATGCGCTACTGTTCCTGATTTAGCTTGAAAAACGTGTGTATGCGTACCGTCGCCTACATCTTCAGTAAACTTTACATTATGACGTCCACGTCCTACATGAGGTACATGTTCT
>CAZRHM010000147.1:0-2360 GCA_964599845.1 uncultured Candidatus Saccharibacteria bacterium | reverse complement strand
GCCTGGCCTGGAGCCGGGCGCTTTCCCCTGCCTGCGCCCCGCCGGCCGCAACGAATCGCAAGCCGTTGACGGCGCGCAACGTCTGAGCTCGAAGCTCGTCGTCGAAGACTACGCGAACCCGCTCCTTGGAGCTCGCGAAGTAAAGTATGCCCTCCGAGCACTGGTAACCGTGCTCCTCGAGCAAGAGGCCTTGAGCGCAAACCTGAACCCGCTCGGGGTCGTAGGCCCCCTTGGGCACATGAGGCCGCTTGCCTCGCTTGTAATCGACGGGTGTAACCGTGTTGCCTTGGACTTCGACGAGATCGATTTTGGCGGTCAGGCCGAGCCGTATGGAGGACAAGGACACCGACCGTGCGTGAATCTTCTCGCCGTCGCCAACAGCGCCTGGATCGGGAAGCTCGCCGCTCTGCCGGTCCACGCGTCTGTGGACGTATCGTCCCTCGACAGTGTCCGCGGACTCCGCCCATTCCCCTTGGACCCATTCCAAGTAGGCGAGCCTAGGGCAGTACTCGTACTCATTGACCATCCGCACGCCCATCAACGGCACATCGCCGGAATGCTCCGGAAAGGGCAGGAGAAGGTCGGGTTGGATGTGGGGGTTATCCATCGCTGGTCTCGCTCCGTGTCGCGCGTTAGTCAGGAAGTTGCGCAACTGATAGAGCCTCTAGAATAAGAATGCGGTGTACATGGCAATGTGATGCCGACCTCATCCGGAAGCCAGGTTAGTTCGGCTAACGAGCTTATATTTGCGAAAGCGAGAACTCGTTCATGCGCGGAATGCGTAGACTGTGACATGACACGCGCCTAGAGCTTCCCGTGCAAATATGATTGCCGGTCGAAAAGGCGTGCGCCCCTCGGAGAAGCCGACGTGGACAAAATCGACCACATCTACAAGCTGCACGCCATTCTAAAGGCCCGCCATACGCCCGTTTCGCGTGAGGAGCTTCGGCGAGAGCTGGAGGGGAGGAGTTCGGATGGGTGTTCCCCGGCGACCTTGTATCGCGTCATTAAGACGATGCGCGACCATCTTGATGCGCCGATCGAATATAGCAGGGAGCGCGGGGGCTACTATTACCGCAGGGACGCGCGAAGGGAACCGTACGAGCTTCCGGGCCTCTGGTTCAGCGCTAAGGAGCTACAGGCGTTATTGGTGTTCGAGCGCCTGTTTGCAAGCCTGGAGCCAGGCTTACTCGCTGAGTACCTCGCCCCCTTGTCGCGTCGAATTTCAGAGCTTCTGAACCATAAGCGCCTCGGCTTTGAGGAGGTCGGGCGCCGCGTTCGTGTGCTCAGCATGGCGGCACGGGCGCCTGGCAAGCATTTTGGCGCGCTAGCTGCAGCGACACTGCAGCGGCGGCGCGTGCGGCTCGTTTATCACGGCCGCGAACGGGACGAGGAAACCGAACGCACGGTGTCGCCGCAACGTCTTGTGCACTATCGCGACAACTGGTTGCTCGACGCCTTTTGTCATCTCCGGAACGAGTTGCGGACATTCTCGGTCGACCGCGTGCGCCAGGCGGAGGAGCTAAGGCAGACAGCAATCAACGTCCCGGACGCGGACCTCGACGCCTACTTCGCAAGCAGCTACGGAATCTTCGCCGGCAAGGCTGATAAGACCGCGGTGATGCGTTTTTCTGCCCATCGCGCCCGCTGGGTCGCCGAGGAGCGTTGGCACCCGGAGCAGGTGGGGCAGTACCTCACGGACGGTCGCTACGAGCTGCGTTTGCCTTACCGGGACGACCGCGAGCTGGTCATGGACATTCTCCGCCACGGCGGAGAAGTGGAGGTGGTGGGGCCGCTGTCACTGCGCAAGGCGGTCGCCAAGGCGCTGCGCGACGCCCTGGGTTCGTACGAGCCGTCCGGGGCGGAGCGGCGACCACGAAGGGCAAAGCGGAGCAGTCGAGTCCCGTCCAGGAAGGCCGGCAGGCGCACTATCAGGAAATGAGAGTGTCGTCTGCGAGACTGCGCCAAGGGTCGATGTAGAGGCTTCGCCGATATGTTTGAGTGGGGGATCGCGACTGTCATCGTGTTTGTTGTGACGGGCGTCGGTGCGTGGTGGTTGCGGGGCTACGCCGCGGCGGTCGCTGCGCGGGCGCTCCGGGAGCGCATCGAAGATCTCGAAAGCCGGCTGGGGGACGAGCACCGCGAGCTCGAGGCCTTGCGTGCGGACCATGCGCGGCTGGCGGAAAGGTTGCGCTCGGAGACGGCGCAACGGTCAGCTGTCGAAGCATCGCTCGCTCAGGAGCGAAAGACGGCGGAGGAAAAGCTTGCGGTCGTCAAGCAAGCGGAAACAGCCCTGGGCGATGCGTTCAAAGCGCTAGCGGGGGAGGCACTGAAAAGCAATAACCAAGCGTTCCTGGCCC
>CAZRHM010000146.1:0-2377 GCA_964599845.1 uncultured Candidatus Saccharibacteria bacterium | reverse complement strand
TTTCATTATCAAATATTCTTTACCATCCATTTCTATTTCTTCAGGAGAATATTTTTTAAATAAAACTACATCTCCAACATTAACATTAAATGCAATATTTTTTCCGGAATCGTCTTTAGCACCTGTGCCTACGGCAACAATTGTCCCTTTTTGTGGTTTTTCACCTTTCGAGGTACTTTGAATTATTAACCCAGAAGCAGTTTTTTCTTCCTCCTTTACTGGTTCTACTAAGATATTGCCACCTATTGGCTTAATGTTTAGTTTAGACATAAGTAATTAAATAATATTTAAAATATTTAGCAGAATTATAAATAGACTGCTAAATATTAGCAGTCTATAAATTTATTTGTCAACATTACAATAGTGGAATTATTGGAATCGCACTTCTATCCGAGTATCTGAGCTAGGTATTACTCTTAGGAATTCTGGAATAATTAATGGGTAGTACCTAATACTAAAATCTTGTATGGACTCAACTGAGTTTAATAGTGAGTTAACTGAAGAAAGAGATTTCCCTCGAATTAAATCCTTTATTTGACCTTCAGAAATCTGGTTTGTAGCTTTACCTTCTGCATTTATTGTAAAACTAATTGAATCACCACTTCTTTCGTAATTTTCAATTGCAATATTCTCTACATCTTCTAATTTTACTGTTTCTCCTGTATCTTCACTATCATTGTCACTTATTGCAAATTGAATGTATTCTTCCAGATCTGTTTCGGCAACAACTATTGCTCTTACTTCTGCTACTATAGATAAGTCAAATTTTTTATCTTCACTTTCCTTACCAATTTCGGGAACAGCTTTTACTTCCTTTTCTATAAATTCCAGACTGTCTTCTATAAGTCTTGAGCCGTTTGGTACATTATTTCTAAGTTTTTCGTAAGCTTCTTCTTGTAGTTTTTCTACCAATGCTTGTTTTAATTTTTTTACATCTTCCTCAGATGGTGTTGCAAATTCTTCTGTTGTTCCACCATTAAAATTACTTTCTTGCCTTGCTTCTAGTACAGTTATTCCATCAAAGCCTTCTACAGTAAATGTGGTATCAGAGTCTGCAGCAATATTATATTGCTCTCCATAAGATACAGCCTCGACTAAAACGTTATCTACTCTACCAGCAATAATTGTCTGATCGTCTATTTGACTTACTGGTATGCTAACATTTTGCTGTAATGTATACTCAAGGTTTGATGAAATACTTTTAACTTTAGTTCCTTTCTGAAGTGTTATTGGATTTTGTGATTTATTAAATATATAAATATAACCCTTAGCTCTTTCACCTTTTCTTCCTTCTCCAGTCGCATCAGCTGATCCTGAGATACTTTCATTCTCTCGTTTTATTTTTAAAACAGGAATTCGCTCAAGTTCTAAGTCGTTTTCTTTTAAATCTATTACTCCGGTTAAATCTTGTGTGGCAAAAATATCTTCTTTTTTAAGCCTTAATGTTATTGCCACTGTGGACCAAAAAAGTATGAATAGTAAAATTATTGCTGTGAAAATTCCTAGTGTTGCAATACTAATAATTACCCCTCGTTTTTTATACCATTTTATTGGTTCACCTGGTTCAAGCCTATCTTCCGGATTAGCAATTTTATTTGAACCAAATAAATTACTAAAAAAACCTATTCCAGCGTTTTTTTTTGTGTGTTTTGTAAAGTCCTTACCGGCAAATTTGTTACTTCCAAAAACGCTTGTATCTACTTTTCTTTCGTTTTCCATATCGTCATTATTTATTGATTCGCTCATTTTATCATTAATATCATCATTTATAAAATCACTAATATCTTTGCCTATAAACAATTGCAGTCCGTCTACCTCTACAAATTCTTGGCTACCACTCTCTATTTCTGTACGTGATTCTTTTTCGTTTTCTTCTTCTTTAAGTGGAACATCGGTTTTTTCCATTTTTAACAGTTCGGTTTCTTCTATGTTTATTTCTGGAGTAGAGTCTGGCTCTTCGATTTGGTTTTCTGTTTTAATAACTTGGATTTCTTCCTCTTCCTTTCCAGAATCAAGTCCTAGTAGTTCTGATTTTTTTTGATTTAGTTTAATAACTGCTGCATCTTGCTTGCTTTTAGCTATTTCTATTAAATCTGTAGTAACCTGACTAAATTTATTTACAACTACAAATCCATTTTTTTGTGCTATGTTAGAACCGTACTTATCTTCTGTTAGTATTATCACTGTTTTCTTTTTTAAAACTTGTCTAAAAAGAATTTTAAGCGTTAAAACACTTGCAAAAAGTACTGAATTTTGAGGAATACTTAATACCACTACATCTTTTGCAGCGTTTAAAATTCGTTCTAACACAAAAGATAGTTCTTCTTTTGGTTCAACAAATATTTTTTGAAAATTAAGTGTTGCCATATCAGTTATC
>CAZRHM010000145.1:534-2380 GCA_964599845.1 uncultured Candidatus Saccharibacteria bacterium | reverse complement strand
GAATTGATGGTCTAATCATAAAATGAAAAAAATACTTTTAAACTTTATATGTCTATTTTCATTATTTACCTCATGTAAAAAGAATGAGGTAAATAATATTGATGTGGAAGTCATTAATAATACTTTTAAGGAGTTAATTAATGATGAAATCTTTGTAGAAAGTTTTTTAGAATACGAGAAAAGAACAGGCTATGATGTAAATAATTTTTCAAGTTTTGAAGAATTATACGAATTATACCAGGGAGAAAAAAAAGAATTTAAAAATCGTAATGTGTATATATACAGCTGGTTAAGGCCGATAAAAGATAGTGTCTATAACGACAATATTGAATTAAAATCACCTTGGCATAAGGACATAAAGGAGTATACTGATTTACATAAACCGAAATTAAAATTTAACCCTAAAATAGACATTCAATTACCAGAGGGATTAAATCTTGCTTCATATGAAGAATCTGATTTTTACTTTAGTTTTTCTAGGGTACATTTTAACGAAAATAAAGATAAGGCATTTTTTTTATTTGAAATAGCTCGTTTAAAAGAAGATTACTATAGTTTGAGTATAGTGTTTGTTGAAATGAAAGAAGAGAAATGGGAAATCTCTGAAGTCAAACAGCTTGTTGTGTCATAAAATTGGGAGTGTAATTTAAACTGTGGACTTATAATTATTTTTCGGACAAATTGGATAAGTCTACAAGCCACTTTTAGGTGCTAACGATAAAAAATGAAATAATCGGAGTGTAAAGAAGAATTGAATATCTTTATAAAGCCATGAAATTAAAATCCAACAGCTACAACGCCGAGAATTATGTGTTTATTTCCTTTGGTAGCGGACCAGTACAGCTCATACCCACTAATCCCGATGCGTTGGAGACTTATAAGTACAAGTTCCAGGGACAAGAGCGTCAGGATGAGCTCGGTCTTAACTGGGACAGCTTCAAATGGCGGAATTACGATTATGCTATCGGGCGGTTTATGGTAATAGACCCGCTGGCTTCTGAATATGCTTATAACTCGTCCTATGCGTTCCAAGAAAATAAAATAGGAATGGGTAGAGAGCTTGAAGGACTAGAAATGGTGCCGGAAAGAAGTGTTGACGGAAAAAATGCGACAATTACTTATCAAGTTAAGCCAATTAACAATTCACGCCTTACTTCAGAACAATTTAAAACAGTAATAGAAGCAAGAAAGGCACTAACAGAAAGCGGTCTTACAGGAAATACCGATGATGGATCATATTTAACAACAAATGTAGTTTTTAGTGATGATGCAACAATCACTTGGGAGTATAATGAAACAATTACAATAAAACCTTTCGGAGCAGCATTGGGAGCAACAAAAAATGTAGGTGATACACAAAATAATGAAACTCAAGTTAATATTTATGCACATATTGGGAAAGATGGTAAATTAGGAGAATTAACATTGGATAGTTTATCAGAAATAACAAAAACTGGGTCACATGAAGATCAACACCCTGGAGGCGTTCCGGATATCGGCGATGGAACGAATCCTGAATTAGAAACCAAAATGAGTAGAGACCCTAAAGGCAATATCATGGACTACAGCAATGATGGCACAAATGTTTTACCAGAACAAAGAAGTCTAATATTACGAACTGCTGAAGAACAGTACAACAAAAGGGATTAATTATGAAAAAAATAACATTTGTTTTAACTATTTTGTTTTTTAGTACTTGTAAAAGTCCTGATATAGAATACACAGAATATAAAAGAACTGTTAGTTCTGGAGCTATTGAACAAATTCTTAACGAGTACAAAGCAACTGATGATATATATTCTCTACTATTAATTAAACAATCATATAAAGGGGAAATTATACATAT
>CAZRHM010000145.1:0-524 GCA_964599845.1 uncultured Candidatus Saccharibacteria bacterium | reverse complement strand
AATAATATTTAGCGATAGCCTGTTTACTCAAAGCGGTTTAGGATTAGCTAAAGTTTTTAGAATTAACAACACTTGTACTACTAAAATTACAGATATAGAAAAAAAGTATTCTTTTAGAATAAAGACCAAAGATGCTTCAAAACACAAATATATTTATATCAGAAAAACTTTTTTAGATAATAATAAATATAAAATTATATTTAGTAACTCTTTAAGGGGTTTTCTGTAATTGGCAGCGGTAATGTTTTGATGATTCTACAAAACCGGCTCGGTAGGTAATGGGTCAAATTAGGGGATGCTATTTTTATATGTTTTAAATAATATATTTTCAATGAGTTATCATTTTTTGTGCTTTGTTTTTTTGTGTTAATACAACATTGCTTTTCAATAAATAATTTCTTACAAGCCGTAAAATTAGGTTTGTTACAGCGTTGTGTATTAAATTAGGGGATGGAAAAATCAGAAGGCACCGTTGATGACTTTGAGTATGACGATGGAGCTTGCCCCGAACTTGTTTCGGGGGC
>CAZRHM010000144.1:0-2389 GCA_964599845.1 uncultured Candidatus Saccharibacteria bacterium | reverse complement strand
TAAAATTAATATAGTTATCTTTAATTCTTGTTAATGATTCTTTTTCTAATCCATCAATATTTTTTTCACTTGTGGCTATGTCTTTTTTGTTTTTATTAATATTTTTTTCGAGTAATTCAATATTGATTTCTAATTCTTTTACTTGTAGCTCTAGCTCATCAATATCTTTTTGAAACATTGCAACCTCTCCATAAAGTTTGGACGCTTGCGATGAGTATCCCTGAATTAGGTAATTGTTGTTATTAATTTTACTTTGCATACTTTCTTTTTCTTCCCTTATTCTTCTTATTTCTTCTTCAATTTTACGCAGATCGTCTTCTAATGAGCCTTGCACTACTTTTGGCTTAATAATTGTTGTTGAGAATATTGAAATGAAAGTGATCAAAACTAGTACTGTAAGCAAAAGCTTTGAAAGTTTTTTTAACATTTTATTACTAAAAAAATTAATTTCTAACTCATTGTACAGGGTTAAGGAATTTTTTGTCAAAAAAAACGAGTAATACATTTAAACAATTTTAGCTTTAGTCTATAATTACAAATAAATTGATCATAATATGGATACAAATATATATATGTTCCAAACACAAAAGCTTTGGCAGGATTCTAAAAACTTAGCCATTGAGTGTAATAAAATTACTAGAATCTTCTCTGATTCTTTAGCTAAAGAATATGGAAAAGAAATTCGTAACAAATGTTTGAAGCTGTTAAGTAATATTTCTATGTTTTATTCGTTTGACTCAGAAAATAGAAAGGATTATTTAAAAAATTCTAAAGAGTTAATTATTGATATTCAAAATATATTAATAATATGTAATGAATCTAAATACTTAAGCACTACACTTTATAATCATTTAATTTTATATTTAAGCAATTTATTGGTTAGGTTAGAAGAAAATTTAAAATTATTAAATTCTTGATCAATTGTTAATTTGTATATATTTTATATAGAGTAAGTAATAATTATGAATATGACTAAACTGAATAAATCATTAGAATTCTTATTTGTTTCGAAGGTAAGAATAAAAGCACTTAAGTATTTTTTACTAAACCCAGCAATGAGTTTGCATTTACGTGGTGTAGTAAGGGAGTTAAAAGAAGAAATTAATGCAGTAAGAAGAGAAACAATGCGATTAGAAGAAATTGGAATTATTCAATCAGAAAACAAAGGAAATAGAAAATATTTTAAGCTAAATTTAGAACATCCATTCACAGATGAATTACTTGCAATTTTCCATAAAACTTATGGTTTGGGTGCCGAAATAGTTGCTAATTCCAAAAAGCTTGGTGTTATTGACTGGGCAATTTTAACCCCAGCTTTTACTCGTGGAGTTTATTATGGTGACCAGGTTATTGATTTAGCAATTATTGGTTCTGTAGATATGAATTTATTATCGTCAATAATTTCCAAATACGAGGGCGCAACAGGACAAGAAATTCATTACACAGTATTAAAACCTTCTGAATTCCAGTTACGAAAAAGAAGAAAAGACGATTTTATTATGAACCTAATGCTTCAAGATACTGTAATGTTGATTGGCAAACACGAAGAGCTTTTAAGAGTGTAATTAATGTACTGATGTTAATAATCCTATACTAAATGCTGATTTTGAACACTTATGCACTAGCGATTTTTAAAGATTCTTTTATAAACTAATAAATGTTGTAGGGACAGGTTTAACTCTGTCCCTACAATTTTATTAAATTTTAAACTATTTTTTAACCTCCCCTTTAATTACCTGCCATGACTTAACTAAGTACAGTGAAAGCATAGTAACGCTTGCAATCATCATTGCAAGGGAACTTGAGTTAACCCCATCTGATTTATCGTAAAGGTATCCCAAAATTGAATCAATACTAGTTAATGTAGACACAAATGCAAGTAATGAAAATACAAATAAGCCTGTAGCTAAAAATAGTTTTGTAGAAACGCTTCCGCCCATTTTTGTTAATTCTGTAGATTTTCTATTCAAGAAAACTTTAAATCCAGCAAGTAAAGCCATTAATATTAATAAAACAATTCCTTTTACAAAAGTTTGAGAATCAAATTCATTTTTACTATCACCACCAACAACACTAAAAGATTTAGAAGCAGGTAAAATAGCTTTTAATATAGCGGATACAACATCTTGCAATCCGAAATATGCAACTAGTGAAATTATGAATAGCCAAAAGTAATTATACACTCTTAATAATTGGCTCATTAAGAATGGCATAAATCCTTCTGCTCTTTTTTTATCGCCAGTAAAGTAATATAAAACTAAAGCAATCATTATAAATATAAATGGAAGCATAATCATAGAAAGCACTGTAGCAACTAAAGAAAATAAACCACCGCTGGCAAAACCCAATTGTTCTAATGGAGAAGAAACTGTAGTTGGAGCACCGTAAC
>CAZRHM010000143.1:0-2431 GCA_964599845.1 uncultured Candidatus Saccharibacteria bacterium | reverse complement strand
AATCTTCGCTTCTTGATGCGAAGTCTGTTTCGCATACAACCTCTGCAACTACTACTACTCTATTTCCTTTATGAATATAAACACCTATAACACCATTCATTGCTTCGTTGCCTTTTCTTTTTTCTGACTTTGCCATTCCCTTTTCTCTAAGGTATTTTTTTGCTTTTTCAATATCTCCGTCCGATGAATCTAACGCTTCTCTTACAGCATTTATACCTGCTCCAGTAGTCTCTCTTAATTTTTTTATTTCTTCTAACGTTGCCATATTGCTTTAATTTAATATTTAGAATATTCGATTATTATTTTTGTTTCTTTTTTTCTTTCGCTTCTTGTACAACTTCTAATATACCTTTACCTGATGATTTTTTTGTTGTTTTTTTAGTTGGTGCAATAACTGTTTTTTGGTCATCAGTTGATTGTAGCTCTTCCACTGTATCTTCATCTTCTTCTTTGCTCTTTGTAATTTTTACTTCAACTTTAGAATAGTCTTTTAGCTGATGTTTAACACCATTTCCTTTATTACCTGTTTTAATTGCATCTGCAATTACATCCATTAACAATGTTATAGATGAAATTGCATCATCATTAGCAGGAATAGCGTAATCTACAACATCTGGATCAGTATTGGAATCAACGATTCCTACAACTGGTATATTAAGTTTTCTTGCTTCGTTTACTGCATTTTTTTCAAATTTAGCGTCTACGACTATCACTGCCGTAGGTTTTGAGTTTAGTGTTTTAACACCATCGTAAAGTCTTGATAACGATTGCCATTCTTTTTTCATTAATGAAACTTCGTATTTTGTTCTACCCTCTACTCCTTCTTCGAAGTTTTTTTCCAGTTCTAAAAGCCTGTTAAAACTTTTTTTAACCATTTTAAAATTTGTTAGCAAGCCTCCTGCCCATCTTGAAGTAACAAAATGTGCACCCGATTCAATTGCTCTGTCTTGAATTATTTTTGCAGCTTGTTTTTTTGTTCCAACAATTATTACCTCCCCCTTTGATGCTGCTTCTTTTAAAAATTCGTAAGCGATTTTTAATTGCTCAGAGGTTTTTGTTACGTCAATGATATGAATATTACCTCGAGAGTCATAAATATATTTCCCCATTTTAGGGTTCCATCTGCTAGTTTCATGCCCAAAGTGTACCCCTGCTTTAAACATTTCTTGAGCTGTTGGCATTTTTGTAGCTTGCTTTGCTTCTTTTTTACTTTCCATCTTTATTTCCTTTATAAATAATATATGCCGCTTTATGTTTTATTTCGGCTCTTCCACAGAAAGTCTTTCGACAAGGAATTCTTCTGTGTGCTGGTATGTTTAGATTATAACATAATAATATACAGTATCTAAATATTACACAAATGGTTTGCGATACTATATGTTTTTGTTTTTTGGGATTCGTTTTATATCCTTAACTTTTGGATAGTCTGGGTGTGCCCAGAATGCTCCGAACTTACCATTTTTAAGTACATAATCTCTTCCGTCATCTGTTTTAGGAGCATCACCATAAATTTCTTTTTGTTTTTCAGGCGTTAGCTCCAGAGGTTTTGCATCTTTAATTTTAGGATAATCCGGATGTGCCCAAAATTTTCCAAAACGACCTTTTTTCAAAACATAATCTCTACCATCCTCAGTTTTTGGGGCTGGCAAGTAATCTTTTTTAAATTCTTCAGACTCTACTTCTTTTTCTATGTCTTCCTTACTTTCTCCATCTATACTTAACATTCCTTTGCAATCAGGAAATCTTTCACAGCTATAGAATCGTCCATATCGACCTAATTTAATAAGCATATTAGAGCCACACTCCGGGCATTTTGTATCTTTTGGTGCTTTACCTAGCACTGTAAATTCTTCTCTTGGAATTTCCTTATCTTTTTCTTGAACTTTTTTTTCGAATGGCATATAAAAATCTTTTAGCATCTTTATCCATTCAACTTTACCTTCAGCTATTTCATCTAATTTAGCTTCCATTCCAGATGTGAACCCATAGTCAACAACGTTATTAAAGTATTTTGTTAAAAGATTATTAACAACTGTCCCTATATCAGTTGGTTTCAAGTACCTTCCTTCTTTTTCCACATATTTTCTAGATAAAATTGTAGAAATAATTGAGGAGTAAGTTGAGGGTCTACCAATTTCTAATTCTTCTAATTTTTTAATTAAAGTTGCTTCTGAGTATCTGGCAGGAGGCTGAGTAAAACGTTGTTGAGCATTTATTTCTTCACCAAAAAATTCATCCTTTTCTTTAATTTCGGGAAGAATATTTTCTTTAAGACTTTCTACTTTTAATTTTAAAAAAAAAGAAAGGCTTATATCTGAAATAATTAGGTAAAAAATATGGAAATAAAATTACTGAATTTACAATATGATCATTTAGAGAAAGTTAGACAATGGCGGATGATGCCGGAAATAACTAAGTATATGTATACCGA
>CAZRHM010000142.1:0-2437 GCA_964599845.1 uncultured Candidatus Saccharibacteria bacterium | reverse complement strand
ATTTAATACCTGCAAGTTATAACATTCCTGAGCTTGTCACTACTCTAGAAACTAATCAGCCAAAGCCTGCAAAATTAGTTACCATTCGTGAAGGTTTAAGAGCTGAGCAAATTGCCGATATTTTAGAAGAATCTTTAGCAGACAATATTAAGTTCAATAAATCAGAATTTTTAGACATAGTACTTAACCCATCAAAGTATAACTTTTCGGAAGAAACACAGACTATAATTAGTAGATTAAAATCTTCTGACAAGCCACTACGTGGCTTTTTATATCCGGACACATACCGATTTGATGATGACGCAACAACATTAGAAATAGTAGAGATTTTGTTAGAAAATTTTATCGATAAAATTGATAGCACGGATTTAATTCCAATAAACCAATCTAACATAACTAACTTATACGATGCCTTAATTCTAGCTTCGATCATTGAAAAAGAAGCAAGTGCAGTAGACGATAAAAGAGATATTTCGAGTGTTTTTCATAATAGAATGGAAATAGGCATGGCAATACAATCCGATGCAACTGTAAATTTTATAACCGGAAAAAATGATGCTGGAGCATTAATAGAAGATACTCAAATAGATAGTCCCTACAATACTTATTTATATCCAGGCCTAATTCCGACACCTATTTCAAATCCTGGTATTGATTCAATTGTTGCTGCGTTAAAACCTAATATTACTGAATACTTCTTCTTCTTTCACGATGATTCAGGAAACCCGTATTATTCAGAGACTTTTGCAGAACACAATCAAAAGGTAATGCAAATTAGGGGAAGTATTTAAATATTTTGCATTTTTGTGGTTTAATGTAATTGGTAGCAAAATTATCTAAATTAATTAACATTAATGCACAAAGATTTATATCATCAAAAAACATACCACACTCCGGACAAACTCATAGTGGATTTAGATTTATTAAAATTTTTAATGATAATAATTACAGTTTTTTTGTTTTTTGTTATACCTGCGCAAGTTATAACTCATATTCAAAGCAATTCCAGTTTACCAAAGCAATCTGATGAGATAGTGGTTGCTCAAACAGTTGAGCAACAAACAAATCCTACTACCGACATAGATAATAGCGAGGGAAGAGTTGCAGGTGCTATAACACAAAACGCAAACCCTGCAAACAACAAAAATAATCAAGCACAGCTTTTTGCAATCCTTGGAATATTTTTTGTCGGTATTTCTATATTAAGTATAGGTTACCTAGCTTTTTTCGATAAAGAGCCTATACAAAAATCTAACTACTATTAAATTATGCTAACTCGACTCTACCGTTTTGATTCAATTTTTTCATTGGCTTGGCTTTTTGCCACATAAAATCAAATATTTGTTTTTGCATGTTTGCCAAGCTTTCATTATAAATTTCTACACAAAAAATCTGTCCGTCTAAAAACGAATACATACAATAAACATTGTTATAAACTAATACCTCAAACTTTATTTCGAAAATTTTTGGGTCAATATACTTAACATCCCACATTTTTATATGCTCTGTTATCTGCGTCATTTCGTCTAACTTTTTATGATTCGTTAGCTGCTTTACGTTTACACCCTGTTTTACAAATTCTATTCTGGCTTTTTCTGAAAAATCATGATCTAAAAATGCGTCCATATCTTCAATTTCGTAAATTCTTAATAGGCTCTTAGCTTTTGTTGAGTTCCATGTTACCTGTTTTAACCCTTCTATTCCCTTATAGTGAACAATTCTGGAAGAACTTTGAGCCTTAGCCGAAATTTGCTCAAGTTGATTTAGCAATGGATTTAGAGTTGTTTTCAAACTAGAAAGCTCTGCTTCTTTTTGAGTAACTATTAGTTTTAATTTTTCAAAAGACTCAGCGCTGTATTTTGCTCCATAACCATCTAATCTTTGACTAACAAAACCTTTATTACTAAGTGACTCCAATAATCTGTAAACTTTTGTTCGTGCAATTTTTAAGTCTCTACTTATTTTTAAAGGAGTTAATAAGTCAAATTTTATCAAGTGTATATAGACCTTAGATTCATCAATGCTTAATCCAAAGTTCTGCAAAGACTTTTGCAGGTTGTCTGGTGAAGTAGACATCATGTTTTTTAAATTTAACGCTTTAAATATAATCGTAACATATTTTATTACATTTGGATAACATGGGCATAATTTACGCGTTACTAAATGCAGTTACTGTAGCACTAGGCAAAACTGCTTTAAACAGAAGTATTAAAGACTACCCTCCTTCGGTTAGTTTCTTTTTAGAAACTTTTTTTGGAATAATAATTTGGATACCATTTGCAATTTTTAACTCAATTAACTTTAATTCTGCTTTGCAAATATTTCCAATTGTATTTTTAAGTGCAATTTTATCGGAAGCATATATTTTTTATATTTATACAAAAGGTAAGCTTTCAATAATAGCTAGCGTTTTTGCAACATACTCTATTTATACCGT
>CAZRHM010000141.1:1647-2479 GCA_964599845.1 uncultured Candidatus Saccharibacteria bacterium | reverse complement strand
TCCCCTGAAGCAGCGGAATGGCGGGGAAAGCCAACGCCAGCACCGCCAGCGCCAGCAGGCGATGGAAAGCCGGCAGCGTAAGGAGCGGGTAAGGGTTGTAGGCCACGACGTCCGGACCAAGCACAAAGAGAGCCAGCAAGGGCAACAGAGCGCAAAGTAGCAGGGCCGTATCGGCCGGATACCACGGCCGGGGATTATAACGCGTGTGTTGGCTATGCCGCCCAACCCGCCACACCAGCACCACCAACAGCACACAGGCCGCCGCCAGTAACAACCAGCCCGGCCAGCCCCACCAGAAAGCCATCCCCCAACCCAGCAAGGCCAGCAACAAACCAGCCACCAGCCCACCGCGCAACAGGTTCGAGGGGGCCCGGCCGGTTGTGGCCCCATACCCCCTTGCCACCATCGCCTCCGCCAGGGTCATCGCTCGCTCCAACCCACCAGCCAGCAGAGGCACAACCAGCGGTTGCCAGTCGCGCAGGCCGCGCAGCCGGTGGCCGCGTACTGCCTGCGCCTCACGAATGCGCTCCAGGTGGCGCACTGTTTCTGGAACATAGGTAAGAGCAATAAGCACCACCACACCCAAATCCTGAAAGGCGCGGGGAGCCAGCCGCACCAATTCGCGAGGCGGCACAATGTTGTTAAAGGCCAGGAAGAGCGCCAGCAAAGCCAGCAGCAACAGGCCATTGTTCGCCCCATAAACCGCCGATTCCAACGTCAACGGCCCACCAATCAGCGGCCACCCGGCCGGTAATTCCCCCAACACCGTCCCACCCACATGAGCAAAGAGCAAGTTGAAGAAGGTAGACAGCAACAGCACTACCACAGCCAA
>CAZRHM010000141.1:0-1629 GCA_964599845.1 uncultured Candidatus Saccharibacteria bacterium | reverse complement strand
GCGCCACCAACCGGGCCACCACCAACACCAGCAGGAAATAAAGCGGGTTACGCACCAGCATGATGAAGGCCGCAGCCGCCAGCAGCCAACCCACCCAGGCACGGGCGTCGAAGTCGGGGCAGGCAGACCGGCCGTTCACGCGCCCTCCTGCATCACAGGCAGCGGCTCAAAGGTGAAACGGTCACGGAAGCGGACCAGGGCATGCACGGCCGGGCGACCCAACACCAGCACCAGCAGCACATTCCCCCCCGCGCTAAACAGGTCCCACACCAGGGAGGTGAGCGCATAGAAGGCCAGATAGTTGTTCAGGGCGTTCATTACGCCCTGTCCGGCTTGATAAGAGATAGCCGCGTCGCCCACGAAAAACGGCCAGAAGTAGAGGTTCGTCAGGAAGCCATAAAGCAGGCCGGAGACAGCGGCGGCGACCAGCAACACAGCCATTTGCAGCCCCGGCCGTTTCGGATGGGGCAACCACCCGGCCGCTGCCCCCACCCAACCGGCCACAAACATCTGATAAGGCAGCCAGGGACCAAGCCCGGCCGTAATCAGCGCCGACACCAGCAAGGTAAGCACGCCCATCAGGTAGCCGAAACGCGGGCCAAAGACGTAGCCGGCCAGGATGAGGGGCACGAAGATGGGCGAGAAACCGCCCGGACCCGGCACGGCCGTTTCCAAAAAGCGCAACACCGAAGCCACAGCCACCAGGAAGCCCAACGCCGCCACCATCTTGGCGCTCACCGCCTGCCCCTGCAACTCCACCAGCAAAGCCACCAGACAAAGCACCACCAGCACGGCCGTCAGCAGCGCCGCTTCCGGCGGAGCCACGGCCGTGCCCGGAGCCAGCGACGGCAGCAGGAAGGGATAGAGAAAGGCCAGCACACCGATGAGGGTCGTCAGGGTGTAAAGAACGACCGCCAGAAAGCGGCCGGTACTACCCTGCCGGGGAGCAGCCAGCAGCCGGTCGGTCACCGGTGTGCCGTTGTTGTGCCTCATAGCGGCCCCTCCGGCGGTTGCGCCGCGCGACGGTTACGGTAAACCAGGAAAAGCACAGCGAGCAAGACAAACAACATCAAGCCCAACAGCGCCATTTCCCGCCAGCCACCCGCCAACAGGGAAGCACCGGCCGGTTCCTCAGCTGGCGTGGCCGGGATCGCAGCGACCGTGGGGCCATCAGCGCAGATTTCCTCAAAGGTGGTCGGCGGCGGTTGCAGTGCCTCACTGACCGTTCCCGGTCCCCACGTCCAGCCATATACATCGCCCGGCCGGACAGTGGTCTGGTTGGCTCCACGAATCGCATATTCCCAACCGCTGTCGCCTAGCTGCCAGTAAGACCAGTATTGGCAGGGTTCGCCACGACATTGGCAAAAGCAATCACCGGCCGGGCAGCCCACACCATCCACGCTGCACACGGCCGCCCCCTGCACCGAGTTGCCAAATTCCATTTGTAGCCCGGCACGGTTCAGCAACTCATAGCCACTGATTTCGGCCTCAGCAAAGGGCACGCAATAGGTAGCGCTCTGCCCTTCGCCCGACAGGATGACCAGGCCCGCCAGATTGGACTCGCCTTCCTGGGCGTGGGCGAGGCCGGACAGGAAAGCAGCCAGCAACGGCACCAACAGGAGGGAAAAT
>CAZRHM010000140.1:2273-2488 GCA_964599845.1 uncultured Candidatus Saccharibacteria bacterium | reverse complement strand
ATAATATTTAAGCTAGACGCACTTACAGTAACTAAGCTTGCTAGTCCCGTAATAACACATGCCACAAACATTATTAAAAGCTTCATATTTGTCGCAAAAAATTAATAAAACCTATTCTCTCTTTCATTTTACCGGATTTAACATCAGAATCCAGCATTATTAAGTTAAAATATAGATTTTCTAAATCTTTTTCAGAAAAATTCCTGGCTTTATTT
>CAZRHM010000140.1:0-2239 GCA_964599845.1 uncultured Candidatus Saccharibacteria bacterium | reverse complement strand
CCGTCTGTTTTTTGAGCTACTTTCACTTTTACTAACAGATTTAATTCCCTGGCAAGCATTGCTATTAAATACTGTATATTATTTTCGAACTGATAAATTTTTTTGAATTCTTTAGTAACATTTTTTTTATCTCTGTTTCCAAAATAATCCAAAAATTTCCAAATATCTCCTTTAACATCCATACCCATTATTGCTTCTAGTTCAGTATCTGTGATTGTATTTTTTTTATGTAAATCTAAGTAACTCTCAATTTTTTTAATTTCATTATGTATAAGCCACTTATTATTTTCTGTTCTTTCGAGTATATATTTAGAGTGCTTAGAAGAAAGTTTTATTTTTTTTGAATTAGCGTACTGTAAAATCCATTTTTCTAGGTCCCATTGTTTTGGTAAATCATAATTGGTAATTCTGGATTTTGTTTTTAATAATTTTACTAATTTTAGTTTTGAATCTAGCTTAGAATCTTCCCAAATTATTAATTCATACTTATCTAAACTATCAAAGTTTTCTACAAACTCCTGAACAAGTTTTTTATTTTGAAATAGTCTTTTTAAAAATATAATTTTTGATTCACTAAACATACCAATACCTTCAAGATGATTTAATATTTCCGTAATATTTTTTACATCATCTCCATAAAGAATCTGAAGTTCTAAATTATTTTCTTTTTGTGTATTTGAGACTGCAAGTTTTGCATTTTTATAACTTTCGAAAGTATCTGTTCCTGAAAAAATTTTAATCATATAAGTTAAAGTTTATATCTGTTTTTAAAACCAAATTTTCTTCTATAAAATCAAAATTTTGAAGAATTAGTTTATTTTCTTTGGCTCCTAATAATGTGTTAATAACACTCTCTTCCTGACCAATATTTTTAATAATAAAATTTGCTAGTCCATTAAATCCTGATCCCTTTAAGATTGTTCTAATACTTCCAAACGAATCTAAACTAATACCACTCTCATTTTTTACAAATTTTACATAACCGTAAATTGGCTTTTTATCTTTTTCGCCAATTAGATCCCAATACAAATACAGTTCTTTATTTTTAATTTTAACTTTAGAATTGGGAAGATTTTTTAAAGATTCTTTTGTAACTGCAGTAATTATATCTTGATGAATTTTGATTTCTGTATTTTTAAGGGAAGATTCTTTAATAGATTCTTCGATTTGTTTTTTTGCTTCTTCTACAGAAATATCTTCGGAATCAATAACGATTTCGTTTTTATTAAAAAAATTTGCAATAGGATTCCATAAAAAAGCTGGTTTTGTAAAAATAACTATAAAAAATAAAAAACAGATAAATAAAAACACACCTAAGCAACCAATAGCTAATACATTGCATCCTCTAAATTTATTATTTTCTTTAACATCAGATTCCATAACATATGTTAACAGAGTAATTAAATATTGGTATAGTGGTTAATTAATATGTGATTAATGTTAATTCGAAGAATAATTATTTTTATAATTTTGGGCTTGTTTTTGATGGGAATAGCGTATTATTTTCTAATAAATCTTTCTCCTTTTGATCAGCAAAAAATTAATGAATTAATAAGTGAAAAAAATATCCAAGAAGGTGAGTACGAGGAGTTAGTAAACGAGCTTCAAATTTTAGTAGGTGAAGGTAGAATCATTGAATATTTAAATGTAAATGCAGTAGCTGCATCACTAATAATTCTAATAGCAATATTCTTTTTCTTTATAGCTGTTCACTTATTTTTAGATAAACTATTCTTTAAAAAATTCTTCGAAAATCCATCTCTTGCATTAGCAATTCGAAGAGGTTTGTTATTTGTTTTAGGTATAGGGTTAATTATTTATTTAAGACTAAGGTTATTTACAATACAAGAGTTAGTTTTGGTTCCAATAACTTTAATATTTATCGAAATAGGCATTAGCTTGTTTATTAATGACTATAGTAAAAGAGGGAAAAAGGAAACTTTAGAAACTACACAAACTTAACATGTACCTCTTTTGGTTTAAGGTTAAGATTATCTGGAGCTAAAATAAAAAAAGCTGTAGCCCAAGCATCGGCAATTGTTGCTGTATTGGCAATACAAAATACAGTTTTATATTTACTTCTATGAGGTTCGCCACTCACAGGATTTATTATATGATGAAACTGTTTTACTTTTCTAATCCAAGATCCTGAAGAACAAACTGCAATATTATCTACCTCTAAATTTTGTATAATTTCATTATTATGAATTTTTAAACCAACAGTCCATTTATTACTATA
>CAZRHM010000139.1:0-2568 GCA_964599845.1 uncultured Candidatus Saccharibacteria bacterium | reverse complement strand
ATGGTAGAAAAAAATAAATCATAAAATATTTGAGTAAGCGTATAGATTATAATAAAAATTCAACTCCACATGATAAAATTGGAAACTTAGTGTCGTATGATGACAGGATAGATATATAATAAGTAATGAAAACAAAAAAAGTCTCAATAATACTACCCAGTTACAATCACGCTCCTTTTTTAGAGAAGCGGTTAGACTCGATTATTTCTCAAACCTATCAAGATTTTCAATTCATCATCATAGATGATTGCTCTACGGATAGTAGTGTAAGCATATTAGAAAAATTCAGAAATTCCTACCCGCATTTAATCAAACATTTTATAATCAATCCGCAAAATTCGGGAAGCGGTTATAAATCCTGGAAAAAAGGTATTGAGTTGGCAGATACTCCCTATATATGGGTAGCAGAAACTGACGATTACTCCGAACCTCAATTTTTGGAAAGAACGGTAGCTTCCTTAGATGCTAACCCCCATATGGCTTTGGTGTTTTGTGGGAATAATGTAGTAGACGAAAACGATTTTATATTCTCCAACAGCGACCGCCGTACGGTGCGACTCAATGTTCCGGTAGGTGAATTGGGTATTTTTCCAAAGGAGACTTTTTTAGAAAATATGCCCTTTAAAACTTTTATCACCAACGGCAGTTCTGTTGTTTTTCGAAAACCCCAAATACCTTTGCCGGAAGAGTTTTTTAACTACCGCCAAATGACAGATGGTTTTATTTGGACGTATTTGTTAGAAAATCAATCGTTTGGATTTATAAATGAAAAGCTCAACTCGTTTAGAAAACATCAGGGTGCTACTACTATTAGGATGTATCATAGGCATTTAAAAGAGGTCTTTCTCGAAAAAGCAGATTATGTTCATTATTTTGACATTCAGGGTAAGTTTAGCGAATTTATCGATGAGTATTTGCGTTTGTATGTTTGGCATAATAAATCAAAGTCATTTGATTTTGAAGTGGTTGATAAATTTAATAATCAGCCATACAGAAGGTATCACTACTTGAGAAAGTGGTTGGGTTATTTTATTTCCCGATCCTTACAACGTATTTTTAAATAATGAATTCGTATATATGGGGATAAGCATCATCACACCGCACTATAACAGTCTGTCCGGCTTAAAATCTATTTTTTCGGATTTGAAGGCACAAACTTCTGATCAATGGGAGTGGATTATCGTAGATGATTGTTCAGATGCTTCCATTCAAGATGAAATGCGTCTTTTTTTTCAACATCAAGAACCTCAAGTACAACTAATTTTTAACTCAGATAAATCCAACGCCTCTCGGTGTAGGAATATAGGTGCACAACGAACAAAATTCGAACAGTTGGTTTTTTTGGATGCAGACGATTTTGTTTTGCCTTCATTCGTAGAAAATCGTCAAGGCAAGGTCGCAGAGTTTAAAGTTTTTTTAAACATGGACATTGTCAATGAAAAAGGTGAAACACAACCGTTTTCAAATATCAAAACCGATTTTTTGAATAATTTTTTAAAAGCATACTATCCCTGGCAAACCACAGCGATAGTTTGGAACAAAAACTTTTTTAACCAAGTAGGTCAGTTTGATGAAAACTTGACCAATTTGCAAGATGTAGAAATTAGTATTCGAGCTTTACTATACGGCAATTCTTGGGAACTGATACCGGACAATCCGGTAGATTTTCGGTATTTTGTCACACCCATAAATCCGGAAAAGAGGAGCATTGAAAAAATTTCAAATTCAGTTATTTATCTGGTAGAAAAACTGATACATTCCCAAAAACTAACTGTTAAACAAACTAAACTCCTCAGTAACTTTTTTTATGTATGTATTCGCTATTATATCAGAGGTAAAATCGGGAAAGAACAGACCAATAAGGTTAAAAAGACCTTGAAAAGATTTTATCAATTAAAAATCATCAGCCCCTTTAAATGGCTTATAGGGCGTTCACTGGTAAGCGCATTTAATTTCAAAATACTGTCTAAAAAACGCTTTGTTGACCTAAACAGATACTTTTTTAAGGTAAACTAATACCTACGACCCGGCAAAAGGACTGCCGAAAACACCTACGGCCAATTCAGCCCAAATCAGAAATAAAATCAGTAAAACCAATCCGCAAAAAATTATCCGGCTGAGTTTACTTTTAAATTTTTGCAATACCAACTCAAGTAGCATTCCGGTACCATAAAGCAATATACCCGCGATGATAAAATCTCGTAAGTCCCAATCCACTTCATCACTGAATTGCATCGCCACTAAAGGAATCAGCAATAGGAGAGAAGCAATAACTAAAATAATTGACAATCTCTTGGTTATCATAGACTAATAATTAATGGATAAGCTAATTTAATTTAAAATTTAGTAAATATGACACATTTCAAACTATAAAAGTTCTGGCAATTATAATTTTGCGTGTTAACTTGTTTTGGCTGCATTCGTATGAAAAATATTGTAATTTAGGGGCAAAACTGGTCAGGAAATCATCAAAACAAAATGGCATCCGGATAGAGTGAAGAAGCTGTTCTTACCGGAGAGGAGCTTAGGTTCTTCTTTGGATTAAGTATAACTCCACTCCCTAAAACC
>CAZRHM010000138.1:0-2574 GCA_964599845.1 uncultured Candidatus Saccharibacteria bacterium | reverse complement strand
CCGGATACAGGCCCATTCCGTCAAGGTCAAAACGCACATCGGACTTGTTAAGAAGGCGAAGAACGACCCTTTCTCCGTGTCGAGAAGGGATCGTCGAAACGCGAATGTCCACCTCTTTACCGGCTATACGTTTACGAAAGCGCCCATCCTGTGGCAGCCGGTTTTCAGCAATGTTCAGGTTCGACTCAATCTTGATACGCGAAACAATGCCTGCATGCACGGCCCTTGGAGGGTTCAGCCGCTTATGCAGAATGCCGTCGATGCGATAACGCACCACCGTCATCTTCTCGTATGGCTCAATATGAATATCCGATGCTCGCTCCTGTACCGCCTGTGTCAGAATGGCATTCACCATTCGAATAATGGGAGCATCGTTTGCAAGGTCTGCCTGATCGTCGCTCAGGTTCAGATCACCATATTCTTCACCTGCCAGCCCTTCGATGACATCCCGTGCAGCTTCTCCTGCCCTTTGAAAATGCCCGTGATAGATGCGATTGATTTCCGTTTCGGTAGAAACGACAAACTCCACCCTGTAGCCCTTCAGGTGGCGACGCAGATCATCCTGATAGTGCACCTGCTCGGGATCGGCTAAAGCAATCCTGATAAGCCTTCCCTTCTTCTCAAAAGGCACCATCCGGTACTTTTCCATGAGAGAGGAAGGGATGCGTTCGAAGGCCGCATCTGCCTTGAAAGGAAGCCTTTTCTCGAAGGCCAGGCCGAACTGCCGAGCCAGTACAGAGAGGACGTCGGTCTCATCTGCAATGCCTTTTTTCTGCAAGATCTGACCGATGCGCAGGGGGGATTTTTCCTGGATCTTCAGGACGTCATTCAGTTCATCCCGACTGATTACTCCCTCTTCAAGCAGGAGCTCACCTAACGGCTTTTTCATTGTATCTTCCGGTTACAGGGCTCTGTTGCCTTCGTTTCGGTATCGGTGCCACACATGCTCAACGATCTGTGTCAGGGCTTCGCCGGCACGGACTCTGAACGATTATTCGGTCTATTTTCAGGATCGTAGATATGAATCCGATGATCCTCGTTCTTTTCTACATTCTCATTGCGCAACAGCGGAACCCGTTTCTGCGGCCAGAGACGAATATCATCCTGTAGAATTCGGTTCATATCGATCTGCTGACTGCGTTTGATACCTGTTAATTCGTCTGCTTTATCGCGATCATCCAGGATGATCGGCGTAAGGAATACCATAAGGTTGGTGCGTTTGGTTTCAAACGTGGTGCGACGAAAGATGAACCCGAGAAGCGGAATATCGCCAAGCAACGGAATCTTCGTAACGGCCTGCAATCTCTCCGTAGCCACAAGGCCACCAATCACAACGGTCTGACCGTTGTCCACGGTGATAAAGGTCTTGATGTTGCGTTTATTGAACGTTGGATTCACCGTCGTCGACGTTCCGCCTTCGATGGTTGTCACTTCCGAGAAAAGCTCGAGAACAATATTCCCCTTTGAATTAATGTTCGGCGTAAACTTCAGGGTAATCCCCGACGGCCTGTATTCAAAAGAGTTCACGGTGGCCTCAGAGGTTCCGCCTCCAGAGGTGCGCTCCTGCGTCTTCACCGGAACGTCCTGTCCTACGTTGATCTCTGCTTCCTGGTTATCGAGCGTCAGGATCTGCGGAGCAGAAAGCACATTGAAATTCTGGTTGGAAACGTTGGCATTGAAGATGCCAAGCAGGTCTCCCCCTTTCTTCAAAAAGCCCACGGAGAAACCTGAAAGCGTATTATTGCCGGTAATATTGCCGTCGGTATCCACCATCGACCCTTCTACCGCCAGGCCACTGTTAAACTGCGAATGACCGGAGGATGAACTTGTCCAGCGCCAGTCAATTCCAAAGTCCTTCGTATCTTTTCCGCTTACCTCTGCTATGAGAACCTCAAGCAGGATCTGTTTGCGCTGGCGGTCGAGCTGCTCGATAATGTTGCGAATTTCCTTCCACTCTTCTCGCCCGGCCGTTACGATGACCGTATTGGATTCCTTATGGGCCACGGCGCGAATCTTGGCGGTCTGCCTCTGTGTCTTTGCATCCCTGTTACCGACGTCTGTATCGGGTGCGTCCAGCTTCACCAATACGGAGGCCAGGCTTTCCGCCTGCAGGTTCATCACCTGATAGATATGCACTCCTTCCTGAGCTCCGCCTGCACTGTCTTCCTGATCTTCCGGAAGAATCTCATCGGCCAGATCCAGCATGCGTTTAATACGGGGAGCATAGCCTGAAAGGACGATCGACCCCGAAGAGCGAACCGGCTCCACCACGACGTCCTTACCACCAATCTTCGGGAAGAAGGCAAGAATCTCATTCAGACTGGCATACTCGGTAACACGATACACCGTGGTCACGATATCGGCATCGCCTTCACCGACCGACGACTTCGTTTCTGATTGCGAAACGGCCTCGGCCGTTTTGGAGATCTTGATCAGGCCGCCTTCTTCGATCACGGCAAAGCCGCGCACCTCAAGAACCCGTTTCATAAAGGCCAGGGCTTCGGATACAGGGATCGGCTTATAGGCCACGACCGTGATTTTTCCTTTAATGGAATCATCGACCAGGATGTTTCG